>JAJZUU010000020.1 GCA_021848325.1 Pseudomonadota bacterium
AGCGGCTCGCCGGGTTGCCGAACTTCTCCGTCAGGTACGGGATCAGCTCCCCCGCCACCCGCGGGTCCACCGGCGTCGTCGCCGAATAATCCAGATAAATCGGTAACTTGACCATAAGCTCTCCGCTAATCTTTAATATTTCCTGACCGGCAGCCCGCTACATCGCCACCGCAGCAAACCCCTTGAGGCGTTCAACCACCGTCCCCAGGGCCTGCAGGAAGGCCGCGATGTGCGCCCCCGTGTTGTCCTTGCCCAGGCTGACGCGAACCGCGCCCCGTGCCAGGCCCCGTTCCACACCCATGGCCAGCAATACCGGGCTCGGGTCCATGCTGCCGCTGGAACAGGCGGAGCCGCTTGCCACCGAGAAGCCCATACGATCCAGCTCCATCACCATAGTCTCTCCGTCCGTGCCGGGAAACGCGAAATAGCTGGTGTTGGGCAAGCGCCCGGCGGAAGCGCCGAACACTACCGCGCCCATGGCCGTCAACCCATCCTCCAGCCGCTCCCGCATCTGCAGCAGGCGGGCCTGAGAATGATGCAGTCTCTCCCTTGCCAGCTCACAGGCAATGCCAAGGCCCACAATCGCGGGGATGTTTTCGGTGCCCGCGCGCAATCCCTTCTCATGCGCACCGCCTGAAATCAGGGATTTTAGCTCCAGGCGTTTATCGAGCACCAGAGCGGCGGCCCCCTTCGGGCCATAAATCTTGTGAGCGGATAGGGTCAGGGCATGGACACGGAGCCCCGCAAAATCCACCTCCATCTTACCCAGGGCCTGCACCGCGTCGGTGTGCACCCATGCGCCGCGACTGCGGGCCATGTCCGCTACCTGCGCGACGTCCTGCTGCGTACCGGTCTCGTTGTTGGCCAGCATCACCGAGACCAGCCCGGTGGGTTGTTGCAGCACCCGGCCCAGGTCCTCCATGTCGAGTCTGCCCTGGCCATCCACCGCGAGTTTGCGCAGCTTCCACCCCTGCTGCGCCAGTTCTTGCGCCGGCCGCATCACGCTCGGATGCTCGATCTCGCTCACCGCGATCTGGGAGGGCTTCATATACCCGGCGGCACCTTTGAGCACCAGGTTGTTAGCCTCCGTGCCGCCGCTGACGAATACCACCTGCGACGGGTGCGCCCCCACCGCATCGGCCACCCGCTCCCGGGCATCGTCGACGGCCTTGCGCGCGGCTCGGCCGAATTCGTGCCGGCTGGAGGCGTTGCCGTAGTGCTGCTCGAAGTAAGGCAACATGGCCTGCAGGACCGGCGGGGCCAGCGGCGTGGTTGCGTTGTGATCCAGATAGATCGAAGCCATGGCCAAGCTATGCCGCAACCGCCTTGCCCACCCTTTTTCCCTGGTCTTCGCGCTTGTCCTCCAGCACCCCCGCAGCCTTGGCGCGCTGGCGTTCGACTAGCTGCGAAAGCGTCACCGAAGACAGGTAGTCGAAGATCCTGGAATTAAGATTGGTCCACAGCTCGTGGGTCATGCAGCGCTCCTCATCGCGGCAGTTCTCGCGTCCGCCGCACTGGGTGGCATCGATGGGCTCGTCCACTGCGCGGATGATATCCGCGATGGAGACCGCCTCGCTACTCTTCGCCATGCAATAGCCGCCGCCGGGTCCGCGGACACTCTCCACCAATTCATTCCGGCGCAATTTCCCGAACAACTGCTCGAGGTACGACAAGGATATCTTCTGACGCTCGCTGATGCCGGCCAGCGCGACGGGGCCATTCCCGTCGCGCATCGCCAGGTCAATCATCGCTGTCACCGCGAAACGGCCCTTCGTTGTCAGTCGCATAATTCAGTCCGTCCAAGCAGGCTCAAATTCCAAGTTGAAATAAATATATAATAGTTGATTATTTTAGTCAACAATTTTATTCAGGTAGCTCGGATCAAACTTTTCCGCCCCGGCTGTATCTTGCTGAATCTCCATCCCCATCTGCTTGAGCCGTTCGAGAATCAGATCGATGCGATGATCGGTCACCACACTGTGGTCTATCAGCCCATGAAGCGCCTTGACGATGGGATCGTTCATGTCTTCGCTGATGGCATAGGCGCTAAACCCGATCTTTTTGACCTTCTGCGCCCGCTTTTTTTCTTGCTCGCTATCCAGAATGCGCGCGGGGATGCCTACCGCAGTGGCGCCGGAGGGAACGTCTTTGACCACCACCGCGTTGGAGCCGATCTTGGCCCCGTCGCCGATGTGGATGGGTCCCAGGATCTTGGCGCCGGCGCCCACCACCACGCCCTTCCCCAGAGTCGGATGGCGCTTGCCTTTTTTCCACGAGGTCCCGCCCAGGGTCACGCCGTGGTACAAGGTCGTGTCGTCACCGACCTCCGCGGTCTCGCCGATCACCACCCCCATCCCGTGGTCGATGAATACCCGTCTTCCGATGCGTGCCCCGGGGTGGATCTCGATACCCGTGATCCAGCGCCCGAAATGCGCGACGAAACGCGCCAGCCACCTGAGATTCCAGCGCCACAAGCGGGAGGTCAGGCGATGGACGAGCACCGCGTGAATCCCGGGATAGGTGGTGACGACCTCCCAGGTTGACCGGGCAGCCGGGTCGCGCTCAAAAACCACCGAAATGTCTTCTCGAAGCTTGCCGAACATCTGTCTACGGTTACCGCAAAAAAGAAGTGTGCTATACCCGCATTTTTTAGTCAACTATTTCTGCACGGCGGTCAGGATGCCCCGGAGGATATTGACCTCCTCCTTTTCCAGCCGGGTCCGCGCGAACAATCTGCGCAGCCTGTGCATCAAGCGCTTGGGGTGTTCAGGATCAAGAAATCCGGTCTCGATCAAAATCCGTTCCAAGTGCTGGTAGAACCGCTCCACATCCTCGAAACCGGCCAACTCCCGTGCCGGCGCCTCGGACCAGGCAAAATCGGCGCACCCCTGGCGCAGTTCGTAGGCCATCACCTGCACTGCGGCCGCCAGATTGAGCGAAGGATACTGGGGATTGGCGGGAATGCTGGCCAGCATCTGGCACCTCCCGACCTCCGCGTTGGTCAGGCCGGACATCTCGGTGCCGAACACCACGGCGACCTGTTGCTTGAAGGCGTGCTCCACCACGCGGGGCGCCGCTTCCCGAGTGGTCAGGATCTCAGGGGATAGATCGCGGCGCCGGGCGGTCATGGCCACCGCCAGCGCGGTGCCCTGCAGCGCCTCGTCCAGGGTCTGGCACACCGTGGCCGCTTCCAGCACATCCAGCGCCCCGGAGGCCCTGGCGCTCGCCTGTTCGTCGGGGAAACGCTTGGGGTTGACCAGGTAGAGCGCCTTTAGCCCCATGGTTTTCATGGCACGCGCTGCTGCGCCAATATTGCCGGGATGACTGGGGTGGCTCAGCACGATCCGGATGTTGTCCAAAGGATCAGGTTTATTCGTTGCCGGATTCACATTAAAATGCCGAGTATCTGTTATCGTTCTTTCCCTCTTTCCCTGACCGAAGGCTTTCCATGCACCCCATGCTCACCACCGCGGTTAAGGCCGCACGCCGCGCCGGAAACATCATCAACCGCGCCTCCCTCAATCTCGACCTGCTGACGGTCAAGCACAAGCGACCCAACGATTTCGTTACCGAAGTCGACTATGCTGCCGAACAGGCCGTCATCGAGGTGCTGCTGGACGCCTATCCGCATCACGGGATTTTAGCAGAAGAAAGCGGCCAGCAGGGGGATTCGGAATTCCAGTGGATCGTCGATCCGCTGGACGGCACCACCAACTTCCTCCACGGCTTTCCCCAATACGCGGTATCCATCGCCCTGATGCACAACGGCGTGCTGTCGCAGGCCGTGGTCTACGACCCCTCGCGCAACGACCTGTTTACCGCTTCCCGCGGCGGCGGGGCATTCCTGAACGATCGGCGGCTCCGGGTGAGTAAACGGGTCTATCTCAAGGATGCCCTCATCGGCACCGGTTTTCCGTTTCGGGAATTCCAGCACCTGGATGCCTACCTCGCCATGTTTCGCGATCTGCTGCAGAAGACCGCGGGCCTGCGCCGGCCCGGCTCGGCCGCGCTGGACTTGGCCTATACCGCTGCCGGACGCTTCGACGGTTTTTGGGAGATCGGCTTGAGCATTTGGGATATCGCGGCCGGAGCACTGCTGGTCCAGGAGGCCGGCGGCCTGGTGGGAGACTTCCAGGGCAACGAGACCTATCTGAAGAGCGGCAACATCGTGGCCGGCAATCCCAAGATCTTCGGGCAGTTGCTGCAAGCCATCAGCCCCCATTTGAGCGATGCGCTGAAGGTCTAGGCGCTACGCGAGGCTACGGCTCCCAGCGATTTCGCAACAAGTCTATGAACAATCCGACTCCTACCTTGCAGCCAGCCAGCGACCCCGCAAAACACACCCCCGTGATGCAGCAGTACCTCCGCATCAAAGCGGAGCACCCGGACATGCTGCTGTTTTACCGCATGGGGGATTTCTACGAACTGTTTTTCGAGGACGCCGAAGAAGCCGCCCGGCTGCTGGGCATCACCCTGACCCAGCGCGGCGCCTCGGCCGGCTTGCCCATCAAGATGGCCGGGGTGCCCTACCATGCGGCCGAACAGTATCTGGCAAAGCTGGTCAGGCTGGGCAAGTCGGTGGCCATCTGCGAACAGATCGGCGACCCGGCCGCCAGCAAAGGGCCGGTGGAACGCGCCGTAACGCGCATCATCACCCCGGGCACCCTGACGGACAGCGCCCTGCTGGACGACAAGCGCGATAACCTATTGCTCGCCATCGCACCGGCCGACGACAAGCTCGGGCTGGCCTGGCTGACCCTCGCCAGCGGCCGGTTTTGCGTGGCGGAGATCGCCCTTCCGGGGCTGGCCGCCGAGTTGGAACGGCTCCGGCCTGCGGAAATCCTCCTGCCGGGGGAATTCACCCACCCCGCCTTGAACGGCCTGAAATGCGCCACCAAGGAGTTGCCCCGCTGGCATTTCGACTACGACACCGCGTACCGCGGTTTGTGCCAGCAATTTGAGTCCCTCAGCCTCGACGGCTTCGGCTGTGCCGACTTGCGTCCGGCGATCCAGGCCGCGGGGGCTTTGCTGCAGTATGCCAAGCACACCCAGCGCGCCGGTTTGGCCCATGTCCGGGCGGTCACGGTAGAGCAGACAAGCGCCTATGTGTCCATGGACGCCGCCACCCGGCGCAACCTGGAAATCAGCGAGACACTGCGCGGGGAAAGCGCCCCCACCCTGCTTTCCCTGCTCGACACCACTGCGACCGGCATGGGCAGCCGCATGCTCCGGCACTGGCTGCACCATCCCCTGCGCGACCGGGATACCCTCAACCGGCGTCTGCACGCCGTGGCGGCATGCAGGGGAGAAAACGGGCCGCCGCCCCAGGCGCGGATCCACGAAATCCTGAGACGGTGCGGGGACGTCGAACGCATCGCGTCGCGCATCGCCCTGGGCACGGCGCGGCCGAGAGACCTGTCCGGGCTGCGCGACAGCCTGAAGCTGCTGCCCGATCTGCGCGCCGTGCTGGCAAGCCTGGACAGCCCCCGCCTTGCCTGTTTGCGCTCCGTCCTCGCGTCGGAGGAAGCCGTCGTGGCAGAACTGGAACGTGCGCTGCAGCCGGAGCCGGCGGCAACGCTGCGCGACGGCGGCGTCATCGCCGACGGCTACGACCCGGAACTGGACGAATTGCGCGGCATCCAGAACAACTGCGGCGACTTCCTTCTGCAACTGGAAGCCCGCGAACGGGAGCGCACCGGCATCCCCGTGCTGAAAGTGGAATACAACCGGGTGCACGGCTTTTACATCGAGGTCTCCCGCGCCCATTCCGACAAGGTGCCGGACGACTACCGGCGGCGCCAGACCCTGAAGAATGCCGAGCGCTACATCACCCCCGAGCTGAAAAGCTTCGAAGACAAGGCCCTGTCCGCATCGGAGCGGGCGCTGGCGCGGGAAAAAACGCTGTACGAAACACTGCTGAAAGGCCTGGTCGAGCATGTCCCGAAACTGCAGGAGATCGCCGCCGCCGTGGCCGAGATCGACGTATTGGCGAGCCTGGCCGAACGTGCCCTGAGCCTGAACCTGGTGGCGCCGGAATTCGCCGACGAAGCGGTAATCGAGATCAGGGGCGGGCGGCACCCGGTGGTGGAGCGGCAGATGGGCCAGTTCATCGCCAACGACACCCTGCTGTCCCGGGCGCGCCAGATGCTATTGATTACGGGACCGAATATGGGCGGCAAGTCCACCTACATGCGCCAGACCGCCCTCATCGTCCTGCTCGCCCATTGCGGCAGTTTCGTCCCGGCGGAGAGCGCGAGGATAGGCCCGGTGGACCAGATCTTCACCCGCATCGGCGCCTCCGACGACCTGGCGGGAGGCCGCTCCACCTTCATGGTGGAAATGACGGAAACCGCCAACATCCTGCATAACGCCACGGAAAACAGCCTGGTGCTGCTGGATGAAATAGGCCGCGGCACCTCCACCTTCGACGGCCTCGCGCTGGCCTATGCCTGCGCCAGGACCCTGGCGGAAAGGAACCGCTCCTTCGCCCTGTTCGCCACCCATTACTTCGAACTGACGCGCCTGGCCCAGGAACTCAAACAAGTGGCCAACGCGCACCTGGACGCAGTGGAACACAAGGACCGCATCGTCTTCCTGCATGCCGTGTCCGACGGCCCGGCAAGCCAGAGCTACGGCCTGCAGGTCGCCGCCCTGGCGGGCGTCCCGCCCGGGGTGATCCAACTTGCGAGAAGGCACTTGGCGCAATTGGAACAGCAAAACGTCCCTTCCGGCCCCCAGGGCGACCTGTTCGCCACATCGCTTGGGCAGGAAACCGACCCCCGGGAAAATCCGGCCCTGGACAGGCTGCGGGAGACGGACCCCGACGAACTGAGCCCGAAGGCGGCGCTGGAACTCGTCTACCAACTGAAACGGTTGGCAGACTAGTGATGGTGACCCTCGGGCCCGTGCACATGGCCGTGCCCGATTTCTTCTTCGGTTGCGGCGCGCACCTGCTCCACCTGACACCGGAATTGCAGCACGCATCCGGCCAAGGGATGATTGCCGTCCACCACAACCTTGTCCTCGGCCAGATCGGTGACCGTATAGACGCGCATCTCGTCCGAGCCCGAGGGGCTTCCCTCGAACTGCATCCCGACCGCGATGTCTGGCGGGAACAGGTTGCGGTCTTCCACCCGCACCAGTTCGCTGTCGACTTCCCCGAAGGCATCCTCCGGCGCGAGCGTTACCTTGCAGCTGTCCCCCGCGCGCTTGCCCTCCAAGGCCGCCTCCACCGCCGGAAAGATGCCGTAATAGCCGCCGTGCAGATAGGCGACCGGCTGATCGCTTTGCTCCAGGACGTTGCCGTCCGCGTCGCTGAGCTCGTAGCCGATAGATACCACCGTGTTGTGGGCGATTTGCATTTGACTATCCCAATTGCCTGACCAGTTTAAGAATTTCGGCAGCGTGACCCTTTGCGTTCACCCCATAGAGCGCGTGCCGCACCATCCCCTGCTTGTCAATGACGAACGTGGAGCGCGCAATTCCCATCCGCTTCACCCCGTCTTTCTCCTTCTCCTGCCACACCCGGTATTTGGTGCATACCTCCCGCTCGGTATCCGCGAGGAGTCGCACCGCCAGACCGTGCTTGTCGCGGAACGACGCATGACTGATGCAGTCGTCCTTGCTCACCCCCAGGACCACCGTGTCCAGTCGAGAGAAATCTTCTTCCAGGTCGCTGAAATCAATCGCTTCCAAGGTGCACCCGGGGGTATCGTCTCTCGGGTAAAAGTACAGCACCACGTTCTTCTTGTTCTTGAAATCGGAGAGCTTCACCATCTCCATGTCCGCATCGGGCAGGCTAAAGCCCGGGGCAGGCTGTCCAGTTTGCAACATAAGAACTCCTCGGCGACGATAAGCGAATTCTAACCGATTTCGTGTCGGTTTGAACTTGGAAACGACGGTTGACCGGGTTCGTGCGTGCGCTTTTGCGAGTTGGGCGATCCGAGCCGTGGCGAGTTCACCCGACAGGGGGCCCTGAACTCAAGCGAAAGTCCCCTGTAAATCAAGATGTCGAAACATCAGTAAAGCGATCAACCGCTGTTTCTGGTTCGAATCCTGTCGTCCCGCTTTCTCGGGAGGCCTCGCGCACGGCGGCCCAGGGCTCCCTGCGCCGCGGCAGGAAAGACCGGCTCTAAGGACCTGTTAAGTATTAAGTGTTACACGCGACGGCGAGGGTTATCCCCCAGAAAGCCCGCATGCGGCATTGCGGCTCGTCAGCGTGGAATAACCACGCCTTCCTCCCCGCGCCTTGCCTGCGGGCTTTCTGGGGGTAACGCATGTAACACTTAATGCTTAACAGGTCCTAAGCGCCGCGCCGCCGTTGTTGAAAGTTGAAACTGATCCAAGGGGCGCTGGGATGCGGCCGCTCGCGCTGGCCCAGGTACTCCGTTATGCCTGTCCACGTGGTCCTCTTGGCGCCTTTCGGTGGGCCTGACGGCCGGCCTTTCGACGAGATTTGGGCCGATTCAATTCCGGCGGTGTTCGCCGCCATCCGGGGCCACGAACATTCCCTTCTCAGGCGAGGGCAAATGACGTGAGAGTGCCTCCAAAACGAGAAGCCGCACCCCTACGGCATGAATTTTTTTTGACTTCTCCCCGGGGAGGCACTAGCAATATTCTTAAAAACTGCTAAAATTTTTTAGATCGGTCGGAAACCCAAAAAATCGATGACCGATCTTCGTGGCCTAAAACCGTTATTGACTTCGTTAACTTTAAGTTAAAGGGAACAAAATGAAACACTCTCTCCTGCTCGCCGCCCTTTTGGCAGTGTCTTTGACCGCTTGCGGCAAGAAAGAAGAAGCCGCTGCGCCCGCTCCGGCTCCTGAAGCCGCTGCGCCGGCCACGGCTGCTGCTCCTGCTCCTGCTGCTCCTGCTGCACCCGCCACGGCTGCTGCTCCTGCTGCACCCGCCACGGCTGCTGCTCCTGCTGCGCCCACCACGGCTGCTGCTCCCGCTGCCAAGTAATTCCTGGTACGGAACAGCAAAAAGCCGGCCGTCAGGCCGGCTTTTTTTCGTGCCGACTCTGTCAGGATATCTGGCGCCAATCAAATCCGGTTGCCTGATCCGCCACCCCGATCCATTCCCGTTCACAGTTGAGAACCTCCGCCAGTGCGCCTCGGGCAGCCTGCGGGGTGTTGTTCTGCTCGCTGAGATGGGCGGCGACCACGTGCTGTAACCGGGCGTGATCCAGCTTGGCCAGCAGCCCGGCACTGGCGCTGTTGTCCATGTGGCCGAAGCGCCCCGTGATGCGCTGCTTGAGGGACGGCGGATAGGGACCGCGCTGGAGCATGCGCAGATCGTGATTGCATTCCAGAACCAGGGCATCGCAACCGTTCAAGGTGGCTTCGATATGAACGGTGGAGCAGCCGGTATCGGTCAGCACGCCAAGCCGCCGGGCGCCGTCCCCGAACACGTATTGGATAGGTTCCCGGGCATCGTGCGGGACGGGAAAGGGCTCGATCTCCATCTCGCCGACCTGAAACCGGGTGTGACTATCGATTAAGCGGAACTGCTCCCGTAGGGCGGAAGAGGTCCGGAGCGCACTCATGGTGCCATAGGTCAGCCATACCGGCAGCCGGTACTTGCGCGCGAACTTGGCCGCCCCTCCCACATGGTCGCCATGCTCATGGGTCAGCACGATTCCGTCGAGGTCCTCGGGGGCAAGTCCAAGGCGCGAGAGCCTGGACACGGTTTCGCCTAACCCGAAACCGCAATCCAGCATCACCCTGGTCCGCTTCACCTCGACCACCAGCGCGTTGCCGGCGCTGCCGCTGCCGAGGCTGGCAAAGCGCATTATTTCAACTGCTCGTAAAGCAGATTGAGGATCCTGTTGCCGGTCTTGGAGTGTTCGAGCTTGCCTTCCTTGTCCTGGACTTCCACCTTGCTGCCCGCGCCGGCCTCGGCCACCAGGATACGGTATTCGATCCGCTGCCCCTTGTCCGCGGCGCTGCTGCGCCAGAAGGCCAGCTTGGAAAGGAACCCCTTGTCGCCCTGTTTATCCGCCTCAGGGTCCACATAGCGCACATAGTATAGCCCCTTGGAACGGTCGCGGTCTTCGACGGTAAAGCCGATGCGATCCAAGGCCAGGCCCACCCGGCGCCAGGCCCGGTCAAACGGGTCGTGAAGTTGCAGGGCCACGGTTTCGTCCCCTGCTCTCACCAGCTCCGCCCGCTTCTCCTCGCCCTTTGCGGCCAGCATGGATTTGGCCTGGGCATCGTCGACTCCGAAACGGCTCATCAGGCGGCGCAGCATCTCCGCCTCCAGTCCGGGATCGGGGGGCATGGGCTCCCATACGGTTTGATCGCCGCCGTCTCCCCCTTTGATTACTTCATACATGCCGCGGTGGCTGATGTAGATCTCCGTGGTGCCAGGTTGGCTACCCCGCTCCAGCCTGGTACGGAATTTGTCCCGTTCGGCGGTGGAATACAGGCTGTCGAACACTTTCCCCAGCACACTGCGAATAGGGTCCTGTGGAATCTTGGCCCGGTTCTCCGCCCAGTCGGTCTCCATGACTCCGGCTTCGGGGCGTTCGGTGGCGATGATGAAACCCAGGGATTGCCAAAACTCCTTGACCACCGGCCAGACTTGCTCCGGTGTCGCCTTGACTACCAGCCAGCGCTCGGAACCGGCACGCTCCAGTTTCACATCCTTTTCCACCGGTAGCACCCCGGAGGCAGTGGTCTGGGGTTGTTCTTGCCGCTCCCTGCTGTAACTGGACAAGGTCGCCGTGCCGTTGGTGGCAACATCCGAAACGCGGAACTGGTCGTCCACGCTCGGCGCCGTCAAATCCGGGGGCACCTCCAGCGGAGGCAGGGTGCCGGCGGACTTATAGTCGATCTTCTTTCCTTCCAGCAAAGGGACCGAATTGCAACCTGACAGCGAGGCGCCCAGCACCAGCAACGCGAGCACAGCCAACAGCCTGTTCCCTTTCATATGCTTCATTTATGTTTTCCCGTAGATACAAAAATTGCGGCGCAACGCCGCAAACGCAAGTTATTCGGTCACGCCGGCCTGCCGCATGGCCTGCCTCACCGCTTCGTGGTGGGCCGCGGACAATTCGGTCAGGGGCAGTCTAATCCCCCCTTCAATCAAACCAAGCTGCTGAACCGCCCACTTCACCGGGATGGGGTTGGCCTCGACAAACAACTTCTGATGCAGGGCGAACAGCCTGTTGTTGATCTCCCGCGCCTTGGCAAGGTCGCCTGCAAATGCCGCCGCGCACATCTCGTGCATCAATCGAGGAGCCACGTTGGCCGTCACCGAAATGGCGCCATGCCCGCCCAACAGCATCAACGCCAGCGCGCTGGCATCATCGCCGCTGTAGACGGCGAAGTGTTGCGGCAGGCGGCGCAACAGGTCGGTGCCGCGCTCGATGTTTCCGGTCGCGTCCTTGACGCCTACAATATTGGGAATTTGCGCAAGGCGCGCGACGGTGTCGTTGCCCATGTCGCAGACCGTGCGTCCGGGAACGTTGTACAGGATATGGGGAATGTCCACGGCCTCGGCGATGGCCTTGAAATGCCGGTACAGCCCCTCCTGGGTCGGCTTGTTGTAGTAGGGGACCACCGACAGGCTATAATCCGCGCCCGCCTCCTTGGCACAGCGTGAAAGCTCGATCGCCTCGCTGGTTGAATTCGCCCCGGTGCCGGCAATCACGGGGACGCGCCCCGCCGCCTGCTGCACCGTGGTACGGATCAGCAGGCAGTGTTCTTCGAGGTCCACCGTCGGCGACTCGCCGGTCGTACCGACCACGACGATGCCATCGCTGCCCTCCCTCACATGGAAATCGACCAGGCCACGGAAACGGTCCAGGTCCAGACCGCCGTCTCCGTGCATCGGGGTAACTATCGCAACCAGGCTGCCCTTAAGCATCGGTTTCAAATCCGCAAAAAAGCCCTAGTTTACCCCAAGTTTGGTCCCCCGGAAATATGCGGCCCCGGCTCACGCTCCGCCCGGGACCCCTACCTCCCGATCGACAAAGCAGCACTGCTTCTCGCCGGGCACCCCTTCCTCCGCCACCATGACCTGGCCGGTCACCGGATTGGGGCGAAAAGCGGTGCACCCCTTCAGCCCCATCTTGTGCGCCTGTTCGTAGATACCCCGGAAGGCCTCGAAACCGAATCCCTCGGGCACGTTGACGGTCTTGGAGATGGAGTTGTCCACATAGCGCTGCAGCGCGGCCTGCACGGCCAGATGCGAGTCGGGCTCGACGTCTGCGGCGCGCACGAAGGCGGGAGTGAGTTCCGCCTGCTCGCCCCTTTCCCTGCGAAAAAGACTGTAGGCATAGTCGGCCACCTTGAAGCTGGTCAGGCTGCTGTCCGCCTCTCGCACCCGGCGCCAGTAGCTGAATTCGTAGACCGGCTCGAGACCGCTGGAGATATTGTTGGCCAGCAGGCTGATGGTCCCGGTGGGCGCGATCGCCGTCAGATGGCTGTTGCGGATGCCCCGCCCGCGGATGCCCTCTAGGATGTCGGCCGGCAGCGTCCGGATGAACTCCCCCTGCAGGTACTTGTCCGCATCGAACTTCGGAAACGCCCCCTTCTCCCGGGCCAACGCGACCGAACTCCGGTACGCGCTATGGCAAATGGTTTGCATGACTTGCCCCGCGAGCTCGATGGACTTGTCGCTCCCGTAGGGGATGCCGAGCATGATCAAGGCATCGGCGAGACCGGTCAGCCCCAGCCCCAGCCTACGCGTGCCACGGGCCGTCTGCGCCTGCTGCGGCAACGGAAACCCGGACAGTTCGTAGACATTGTCCAACATGCGCACGGCGACCGCGGCCGTGTCCCGGATGGCTCCCTGATCCAGCCTCGCCTCGCTGCGAAACGGGGCGCGCACGAAGGCGGTCAAGTTGAGGGAACCCAGGTCGCACGCGCCATAGGGCGGCAGAGGAACCTCCCCGCACGGGTTGGTGGCGCTGACATGCTCGCAGTACCAGAGATTATTCAGGCGATTGATGCGGTCGATAAAGATGACCCCGGGCTCGGCATAGTCATAGGTCGCGCGCATGATCCTGTCCCACAAGGCACGCGCTCTTACCCGGCGCAGCACCCGGCAGGGCAGCGGCTTGTCCGCGCCGGACCACGCCCGGTACACGATGTCCCCGCTTGGCTCGTCGCCCGGGGGCAGGGGGAAGACCAGCGGCCAATCCTTGTCCCCGGCGAGCGCCTGCATGAACTCGTCGCTCACCAGCACGGACAGGTTGAAATGGCGCAGCATCTGCGGGCTGCGTTTGGCCTCGATGAAGTCCTCGATATCCGGATGATCGCAGCGCAGGGTCGCCATCATGGCGCCGCGGCGGGCGCCGCTGGAAAGGATGGTGGCGCACATGCTGTCCCAGATGCGCATGAACGAAACCGGGCCCGAGGCCACCGTGCCGACGCCGCGCGCGGGCTGTCCGCGGGGTCTCAGGGTGGAAAAATCGTAGCCTACGCCGCCGCCCTGCTGCATGGTGAGCGCGCCTTCCTTGAGGGCGTCGAAGATGCCGTTAAGGGAGTCCTCGACCGGACCCATCACGAAGCAGTTGAACAGGGTAACTTTGTGGGGGGTCCCCGCCCCGGCCTGGATACGTCCGCCGGGCAGGAAACGGAACCCTTCCAGAACGGAATAGAAGCGCTGCGCCCAGGCCTCGCGCTGCGAATTTTCCACGCTGGCGAGGGCCCGCGCAATACGGCGCCAGGTGTCCACGACAGTCAAATCGCGAATCTCACCGTGATCCCGGAAACGATACTTGCTGTCCCAGATCCGCGCCGAAATATCGGTGAGAAAGTATTCGTCGCTCATACAGAAATTGTAGGAGCAAGCGCGGCGGAAAGCCAAGGCCACCGGTTGCCGCCAGCGACTGTTTCAAGCCCCGGCTAGTCTTGACTGGCGTACATCCTTTGCAGGAAGAGCCCGATGTCGCACGTCGCCAACTCGGGCGGCAGCGCGCCTCGAACATCACGGGGGGGCGCCGGCGGCGGCCTCGCACTGTCCTGATGCCCCATTGCGGCAAGCACGGGATTCCACCCGGCGCGCAGCGGGTCCGCCTCGCAGGCGGCTACGGAGGGATCATCACGCTCGATTTCCCGCGAGCACATATCCATGATCTGGTACATGGCACACCTCCCGTTGACAGTCCCGGATCATCCCACCGGTATGATTGGGTATATCGGCCGGCCAGCGCAAAAATGAAGGGGGAACGGGGCGAAAGACACTCCGATGGTTCAGCCGTCGCCAACCCGCGGCGCGGCAGGCTGCGCGCCCCGATCCGTTTGTTTCATTACCGCTCCATCGACGCGAAGCCTATGGCATGACCGGCCGCGCCGATTGCAGTACCTGCATGGCCATCGCCAGGCCGTCGCTCCATATACGCCCCAGCACCGGCATGAAATATGGCATGGCAAGGTAGAGCACGACGAAGCCGGCGGTCAGGGTAAGGGGAAAGCCCACCGCGAAGATGTTCAGTTGCGGCGCGGCGCGGGTCATGATACCGATAGCCAGATTGGTGATCAGCAGGGCGCCCACCACCGGCAACGCTATGAGCAGACCGGCCAGAAAGATCTCTCCTCCCCACTGCGCCAGCACTCCCCATCCCCCGGCCGCAAAGGGATGCGCCGAAATGGGCAGGGTATGGAAGCTCTCGGAAAGCGCTGCGATCACCATCAGGTGCCCGTTGAGGGAAAGGAACACCAGGGTCGCGAACAGACCCATAAACTCGGCCACCAGCGGCACCTGGGCCGCATTTTGGGGATCGAAAAAGGTGGCGAAGCCTAGCCCCATTTGCAGCCCCATCACGTGACCGGCCATTTCCGTCGCGGTGAACACCACCCGTATGGCAAGACCCATGGCAATCCCTATCACCAGTTGTTGCATGAGGATGAGGATGCCTGCTGCAGAGCCGGGTTCCACAGCGGGGGGCGTGTCCAGCGTAGGAGCCAGCAGCAGGGTGATAAGAAGAGCCAGACCGATCTTTACACGGGCCGGGATACTGGTGTTGCCGAGGATGGGCTCTGTAGCGATGAGGCCGAGGATGCGTACGAAGGGCCACACAAACAAGGCCAGCCAGGCATTAAGCTGGCCGCTGGTAACGCTGATCATCTAACGACAGCCGGCACTCGCCTCTTACGGCGAGCCGGAATAGGCGTTCTACTCCCGGGATCGGCGCAGCATTGGCCACTCATCCGACCAGACCCGGGATGCTGGAGAACAGGCGCTGCATGTAGTCGACCATCTGTCCTATCATCCAAGGCCCGAACACGATCATGACCAGAAACATGACCAGTAGCTTGGGGATGAAAGACAGGGTCATCTCGTTGATTTGCGTGGCTGCCTGGAAGATGCTCACCAGCAGCCCCGTGGCCAGCGCGCTAAGCAACAGCGGTGCCGACACCAGAATGGTCTCCCATACGGCCTGCTGACCAATAGACATTACGGTTTCGGGCGTCATGTGTAGAAACTTTGCACCAGAGAGCCGATCAGAAGGTTCCAGCCGTCCACCAGGACAAACAGCATCAGCTTGAACGGCAGGGAAATGATTACCGGCGACAGCATCATCATGCCCATGGACATCAGGACGCTGGCCACCACCATGTCGATGATGACGAACGGAATGAATACCACGAACCCGATCTGAAACGCCGTCTTGAGTTCGCTGATCACGTAGGCCGGCACCAGCAGCTTCATGGTCACGTCTTCCGGGCCATTGAGCGGCGGACTGTTCGACAGTTTGGCAAACAGGGCCAGATCCTCCTGTCTGGTCTGCCTGAGCATGAAGGCCTTGAGGGGCACCGATCCCTTGTCCAAGGCGGTCATCAGGCTTATCTTGTCTTCCGCGTAGGGTTTGTAGGCATCGCTGTATATCTTATTGAACACCGGGGCCATCACGAAAAATGTCAAGAACAGGGCCAGTCCCACCAGCACCTGGTTGGGCGGCGACTGCATGGTACCCAGCGCCTGGCGCAGCAGGGACAGCACGATAATGATGCGGGTAAAGGAGGTCATCATCAGCAGCAGCGCCGGAAGGAACGAAAGCGCTGTGAACAGCAAAAGCATCTGGATGCTCAGGCTATAGGTCTGGCCGCCTCCCGCGGTTGGTGTGCTGGTGAATGCCGGCAGCCCGGTCTGGGCGAAGGCGGAAGGAGAAACGGCAACCAGGAGCGCCGCCGCACACAGCATGAGCAGGGGCACCGCGCCGAGGACTGACCTGATGGGATCAAGGTAACCGGTACGCCTTCCAATCCGGGAGGAGGCGCGCGCCGGGCCGCTTTGGCGTACCGGGCGATCAACCTCAAACTCAGCCTTCACCGCCGCGCCCCTGTTTCGCGCGGCGCAACCAGGCGGCAAAGCCCGCTTCCCGCGTTGCCGGGCCGCCCTGCACGGACTGCCCTTGCGGCTTTGGCATAGTGTGCAGGGCGCTCACATGCCCGGACGCCACGCCCAGCAACAGCCACGTCTCGCCCAGTTCCACCAATACCAGCCGTTCCTTGGGACCGACCATCACCCCGCCGATCACCCTCAGCATGCCCCCGGCCCCACTCTGCCCCGGCACGAATCGCCTCAACAGCCAGGCCGTCGCCGCGATGGCGGCCAACACCGCAACCAGGCCCAGAAGGACCTGAAGCATGCCGCCGGGGGAAACCGGGGAAACAGGAAGGGGAGACGGCGCCGCGACGCCGTCCTGTGCCGTCACAACACTGGCGCACAGGGTCAGCGCAAGCAAGAGAAACCTACCCGGACGGCGCCTATTGCCAAAAACGGTCATCGATGAAGTCTACGCAGCCGCTCGGAAGGTGCAATGATATCGGTCAGACGAATGCCGAATTTGTCGTTTACCACGACCACCTCGCCCTGGGCGATCAGACAGCCGTTTACCAGCACGTCCATGGGTTCGCCAGCCAACCCTTCCAGTTCAACCACGGAGCCCTGGGCCAACTGCAACAAACTGCGGATCGCAATTTTCGTACGGCCGAGTTCGACAGTCAGGTTAACCGGGATATCCAGAATCATATCCAGATTCGCGGGGCCGGTTACTTGAGGTGCCGGTTCCTGGGAAAATTGCTCGAACAGGCGGGCCGGCGCAGCCTGGGCGCCTGCCGCTTCCGGTGAACCGGATGCGTGCCCCCCGGCGGCTTCCTGCTCGGCCAGCGCGGCCGACCAGTCATCGTCGGTCGCGGGTGATGCTTCCTGTTCCGCCAGTGCCGACGCCCAATCGTCCGCGCTTATGTTGTCATTCTCATCCGCCATCTCCGTCCCCCTGATTGGCCCACTGGTCGGCTCCGGCAAGTATCCTCTGCACTTTTAGGGCGTATTGGCCGTTGATGATCCCGTACCTGCATTCCATGACGGGAACCCCATCAACTTCGGCCACAATGGCCTCCGGAATGTCCAGAGAAATCACGTCCCCCGCCTTCAGGTTCACAATCTGCCCCAGCGTGATCGGGGCATGTCCAAGATTCGCCACAAGGTCGACCTCCGCGTTCTGGATCTGGGTTCTCATCAGGCGCACCCAGCGAGTGTCGGTCTGGGACCGGTCGGCCTGCATGCTGCTGTAAAGCAAATCGCGGATCGGCTCGATCATAGCATAGGGCATGCACACATGAAAGCTGCCGCCGCCCGCCCCCAGTTCGATATTAAAGGTGGTAGTCACCACCAGTTCCGTAGGGGTGGCGATGTTGGCAAACTGAGTGTTCATCTCCGATCTGGTATACTCGAATTCCAGCGGGTAGATGGGTTCCCAGGCCTGCTTGTATTCCTCAAACGCCACGTCCAGCATGTTGCGGATGATACGCTGTTCGGTGGGGGTAAAATCGCGACCCTCCACGCGCATGTGGAATTTCCCCTCTCCGCCGAACAAACTGTCCACCACAGTGAACACCAGGTTCGGATCGAAAATAAACAGCGCGGTGCCGCGCAGGGGATTCATGTGGACCAGGTTCAGGTTGGTCGGCACCACCAGGTTGCGCACGAACTCGCTGTACTTCTGCACCGCCACCGGACCCACGGATATCTCCGCGGTGCGGCGCATAAAATTGAATAGCCCAACGCGAAATAACCGGGCGAAACGCTCGTTGATGAGTTCGAGCGTCGGCATGCGCCCGCGTACGATACGCTCTTGCCTGCCGATATCATACGGCCGGATGGCGGAGACCTCCGCCTCCTGCTCCGGCTCCTCCGGCTCGCCGGTCACTCCTCTCAGCAGGGCGTCGACTTCTTCCTGAGAAAGAATATCGTCAGCCATGTTCGATCACTGAATGATAAATGATAGAAAAAGCACGCCCACCACGCCGCGATCGGCTGATTTCACACCGAGCACCTTATTGATTCTCTGCCTGATTTCATTGCTCAATTTGCTTTTCCCCTCAGCCGTTGCAATGTCCGCCGCCTTCTGAGCGGAAAGCAGACGCAACATAGCGTCGCGAATCTCCGGCATATACAGCTTGATTTCGTCGCTCACACTGCTGTCGGAGAGCTTCAGCGCTATCTCCACCTGAAGATAGCGCTCCTGGTCGCCCGCCAGGTTCACGGTAAACGCCTCAAGCCGCTCAAACACGGGGGGCTTTGGCTTCGGCTTTTCCACCCCCGGCACGCCCTTGTGCCCCAACAAAAAGTACCACGCCGCCCCTCCTCCACCGAGCAAAACCAGGCTCAGGAGAATAATGACGAGCAGGCCTTTTTTTTTCTTCCTGCCCTCTGGCGGCTCTTCAGTATTTTCTTCTTTTGCTTTCTCTTTTGCTTTAGCCATGCAATGGACCCCAAGCACGCATACGACGCTTGCGCACATAACCGGCACAGCCGGGGTCCCCGGCCCTAAGGCGTCGAAAAATAATAAGTTGGACATTTCCAACTTATTATTCCTCGACGCCTAAGCCGCCCCCGTGCACGCCATGCCTCATTAAAAAGCCGCGCTAGCGGCTCCTTCGCATCTCCGGAATTGGGCCAAACTTTCTCCCGGACACACCCCGTTCTATGGCCGGGCCCATTCTACCACGCGCTTTTCCGATTTTATAACCCCGGCCATGGCAAAACGCAAGCCCAATCGGCCGCCCCGCGAGCGGGATGCCAACCGGTCGAACTCAGGCGAAGGTATCCACGAGTCCGTTGTTCAAACCGAGCACCACAGGACTGCCATGCCCTCCAGGGAACTGACTGCCTTCCAGCCCCGCCGGCATAGGGGTGCCGCTCCACCCCTGCGCGCCCCCGCCGGAGAACGTCTGTTGTTGGGAAAACGACTGGGAACCCACCATCACGTTGCCCAGCGTCAGGCCGTTGTCGGCGAACATCTCCCGCAATCTTGGCAGCGCCGCCTCGATCGCCTCTCGGACTGCTCCATGGTGTGACACGAAGAAAGCGCTCGCCTGATCGTTGCTGACTGTCACTCGCACCTCCAGGGGGCCAAGATTGGGCGGATTGAGATGCAATTCTGCGACATGCTGGTTCTGAGTAGCAATCCACGCCACCCGCTGCCCCAGCGCACCATCCCAACCGGGTGTCCCCACCCGGGGCTCCACGGCCAGACTCACGCTCGAAGTCCCGCCCGTCTGGACTGTCGAAGGCCCAATGGTGGCCTCCGTCCCGGCGCCGGGATTCACATCCCCATGCGACGCAACCAACGGCGACTGTTTCAGCGGATCACCCTTGACCACCTTATCGAGCATAACGGGTTCCGGCTTGACGCTTGCGGAGATATCCCCTTTCCCACGCGCATCCGCCCCCGCGTTCAGCGCCGCGTGCTGTGCGGCCGCTTGGTCCGAGCCAAGCAGCGCCCGAATGCCGGATGACTTGCCCGGCTGCGGCGCTGCCGTCCCGTCAGCCGCCTCACCCGGCAAACTATCGCGGGCTGCGGCAAATTCTGCCGCCCCCTTGCTGGTCGCGCGCAGATCCTCAGCCAGCGCCTTGGCTGCAGATGCACCTTTTACCGCAACCGCTCCCCCATCCGTTGCCCCGGAACCGGCAATTTTCGCCGCTTGGGGCGAGGCAGGAGGCAACAGCAAGGCCACCACCCCGGCGCCTTGCCCGGCATCCCCTGTGGCCGACCCGCCATCTTTGTCCTTCTCACGGGCGCCACTCGACAAGGAATCGCCCTTGAGTGGTTTCGATTTCGCTTTCAATGCGCTGACCTGCCCCTCCAGAACAGTGCTGAAGGCGCCATCCTCCGGCGCCGTTGCCGAACCGGAGGAGGTGGTATTGTCTGAAACGGCCGTGCCGCCGGAAGCGGGGGGCTTTGCAGGCGTGTCGCCGTCCACCCCACGCGGAAGGGTGTTGGCAGGGGGGGACTTTCCAGGCAACGCAGCGGTTATGACTACCGGAACAGAAATATCTGGCATTTGCAGTCCTTTTCAGCGAACGGTTTCGTCTCCGCCCAGATAAAGCAACATGCATGCCATCTCATGTCATTCCTCGTCTTCTTTGGAGGCTTTCCCGGCAAACAGCCTTCTGGCGTATTCGTCCTGTTCGCGCTGCTCGGCGCGGGCTTCCGAGGCCATCTCAACCTTTCGATGGCGCTTCGACAGGGTGTCGTAGGCATTAAGCTTGCCTTTTTGCCGCAACCACTCCCGCTGCCCGTCCTCCCAGCATGCTTTGCGGCGAGCGACTTCCGCCCGTTGCTGGCCTACGGCCCGATCGAGTTTGTTCAGGAAGCGTTGGAAGTCCCGCATCACGGAAACCGGCATACCGGTCCTTGCCGACTGGTGCAGGCGGATACGGTAGTCGTCGGCATACTTGAGCAACTGCTGGAGCTTCTCCTCGGCCTCGGCCCAACTCAGCTTAAGAGCGCCGAGATTCCTGGCCGCCGTGTCCGCGTGATCACGCGCCAAGTCGAGCAGGGTCTGCAGGGGAAAACGGCGCGCCATGGCTTCAGGTCCCTGTCGCGCGGCCCGGTTTACGGGTCCCGTCCGACGCGTCGCTTCCCGTCGTCCCGCTCTGCCGTACCGCTGCCATCGCCACCATACCGCCCACTAAGGCGTCGAGAAACAATAACTTGGACATTTGTTGCGGCGAATCCGCGATGGATGCAAGGCGCGAGCCGCAGCCAATGGTCATTCCATTGGCAAGGCTCGCAACGCCGCAGATGCGCGGATTCGCCGCAACCCTCCGGGCCGCGGCTGCTTTGCGCACATGCCGGTGTCGCAAGCCGCTTGTTGTGAATGACACAGCGGCGCGACTTGCTTCGTGGCCTGTGCGCAAATCAGTCACGGCAAATGTCCAAGTTATTGTTTCTCGACGCCTAAAATAGGGCCGCCAGTTGGGCCCGGCTGTCGCCATAGACCTCCCGCTGGCGCATGGATTGAGTGAGAAACGCTTCCATTTTCGGATAAAGCGCCACGGCTTCGTCCAGGACCAAATCGTTTCCCTTGACGTAGGCCCCTACGGTAATCAGGTCGCGGCTGCGCTGGTAACGGGCATATAGGTGTTTGAAGCGACGCACCCGGTCCATCTCGTCCTCCCTCAATAATTCGGTAATGGCACGGCTGATGGACGCCTCGATGTCGATCGCGGGATAATGCCCCTGGTCGGCCAAGGCCCGCGACAGCACGATATGTCCGTCCAGGATCGCGCGGGCGCTGTCGGCGATGGGGTCCTGCTGGTCATCGCCCTCCGCCAGCACGGTGTAAAAGGCCGTGATGGAGCCGCCCTCGGTCTTCCCGTTGCCGGCACGCTCCACCAGTTGCGGCAGCTTGGCGAAAACCGAGGGCGGATACCCCTTGGTTGCGGGCGGCTCGCCGATGGCCAGGGCGATCTCGCGCTGGGCCATGGCGTAACGGGTGAGCGAGTCCATGATCAGCAGCACGTCCTTGCCCTGGTCGCGGAAAAATTCGGCGATTGCCGTGGCATAGCCGGCCCCGTGCAGGCGTTGCAGCGGGGTGGTATCGGCCGGCGCCGCTACCACCACGGAGCGCGCCAGTCCCTCGCTGCCCAGGATGTTTTCTATGAACTCCTTGACCTCCCGCCCGCGCTCGCCGATGAGGCCGACCACCACCACGTCGGCGCTGGTATAGCGGGCCATCATCCCAAGCAGGATGCTCTTTCCCACGCCGCTGCCCGCAAACAGCCCCAAGCGCTGGCCCCGCCCCACGGTAAGCAGGGCGTTGATAGCGCGCACCCCCACGTCCAGGACCTGCCGTATCGGGGCGCGCTCCAGCGGGTTGACCGGGCGGCTTTGCAGGGGGACATGCTGCTCCAGGTGCAGGGGCCCCTTGCCGTCCAGCGGACGCCCCGCGCCGTCCAGCACGCGGCCCAGCAGTTCGTTGCCGACCGACACCTGCTTGATGCGGTCCTCCGCGCGACGCCTGGGATAGAACGGCGAACCGATCTTGGGCGGGAAGGCGGTACTGGTTTCCGTCGGAATCACGCGGGCGCCGGGCACTAGGCCGTACACCTCCGTGGACGGCATGAGGAACAATTTGTCCCCGGAAAATCCCACCACCTCGGCGTCCACCCTGGACCCACCCGGTAGGGCGACGACGCACCCGCTGCCCACGGCGAGCTTGAGTCCGACCGCCTCCATGACCAATCCCGCCACCCGGGTCAGGCGACCACAGGTAACCAGCGGGTTTACGCCCGATACCGCAGTGCGACAATCCCGCAAATAGGTGCGCCAGCGCTGCAAGGTATCCATGGCGAGCCCGGATTACTCGATCCAACTGCCATCTTTGCCGAGGGCAGCGACGACCATTTTCCAGCGGGTTTCCATCGTGGCATCTATCTCGCCCACATGGGTCTCGATACGACACCCGCCACGCTCCATATACGGATCTTCGACGATCCTGTACGGGGAATGGGCCAACTCCGCCTCCAGGTATTTACGGGCCAGGGTCGCGTCCTCCGGATGCAATACCAAATGAGGATGATGTCCGCCCTGGGGCAGCGCATTCATTGCCTCGCGAATGACTGCCGTGACCAGTTGCGGCTTCACCCGGAGCGCTTGGGACAGCATCTGCTTGGCCACCTCCAACGCCAAGTCCACCACGTCCTGCGCCACCTGCTGGTCGAACTGCCGCAAGGCCTCACCCAATCCGTGCAGCAAGCGATTGATGTGGGCGGCATCGGTTTCGGCCCGCACCCTCCCCTCCTGGTAGCCCTGGGCCAACCCTTCCTGCCTGCCGGCGACCACCCCTGCCTCTTTGCCGGCGGCAAAACCCTCCTGGTAGGCCTGCTGTTGAATGCGCTCGATCTCCGCGGCTGTGGGCAGGGAAACATTTTGTCCGGCATTGTTCCTCGCTCCGCCGGGAAGTCCCCGCGAATCGGCACCATCCAGAGTGGAAAGCTCCCAGCGCTGATAGGCGGTCAACTGCTCCTTGGGGATGATCTTATTCGACAAAGCCTTCCTCGCCTCCCTTTCCGCCCAGGACGACCTGGCCTTCCTCGGCCAGTCTCCTTACGACCTTGAGGATCTCCTTCTGCTCTGCCTCGACTTCGCTCACCCGCACCGCCCCCTTCGCTTCCAGATCGTCCTTCAGCATTTCCGCGGCGCGTTGTGACATGTTCTTGAATATTTTCTCCCTCAGTTCGGAACTGGTGCCCTTCAGCGCAATAATCAGGCTTTCGGACTGCACTTCGCGCAGCAATAGCTGAATGGAGCGGTCGTCCATATCCAGCAGGTTTTCAAACACGAACATCTCGTCCTGGATCCTTTGCGCCAACTCAGGGTCATAATCCCTAATGGCGCCAAGAACCGAACTCTCCTCCGCCGAGGCCATAAAGTTCAGTATCTCGGCGGCGGCGCGCACCCCGCCGATGGTGCTCTTCTTGATCTTGTCGCCGCCGGTAAGCACCTTGGTCAACACGTCGTTCAACTCCCGCAAGGCTGCCGGTTGCACGCCTTCCAAGGTAGCGATGCGGAGCATTACGTCCCCCCGCAGCCTGTCGGGAAAATGGCCCAGTACCTCGCTTGCCTGGTCGTGCTCCAGGTGCACCAGGATGGTGGCAATGATTTGCGGGTGCTCGTTTTTTATCAACTCCGCCACCGAGGCCGCATCCATCCACCTGAGCCGCTCGATCCCGCTGGTATCCCCGCCGTGGAGGATACGGTCAATCAGGCTCGATGCCTTGTCATCTCCCAAGGCACGTTTGAGCACCTTGCGTATGTAATCGTCAGAGTCCTGCCCCAGGGTGGTTTTCTCTCCGGCCTTGACGCGGAACTCGGCCAACACGAGTTCGACCTGATCCTTGGAGACGTTGGTCAGGGTGGCCATGGTCGCCCCCAGCTTCTGCACCTCCTTCGGGGTCAGGTACTTGAAAACCTCCGCCGCTTCCTCCTCGCCGAGGGTCATCAGCAGAATGGCGCTTTTGTGGACTCCTTCGTCGCTCATGCGTTTTCCACCCACTCCTTAACGACATTGGCGACGATCATTGGCTCCCGTTTGGCAAGTTCCTTCGCAACCTTGAGATTTTCCTGATAACCAGCCGCCAGCAATTTTGCGACGTCCTCCTCCGCCGTTTCAGGCGGAGCGGCCCCCCCCGATTCCAGGGACGGCTCCAACCTGACCGGCGCCAGCTCCCGCAGCAAGGGTCGGAGGATGCTGAACACCAGAAACAGGGCCACACCGACGATGAGCAGATTCTTCAGGATATCCTTGACCAGCGCGATATTCTCCGGCGCTTTCCAGGCCGGCGCCACTTCGGCTTCGGCTACGCCCGGCGTGAAGAAGGCATTTACCACTTTAAGACTGTCGCCCCGCTGCGGGTTGTAGCCCATGGCCTCCTTGACCAGGTTGTTGATCTGCTCGATCTCCTGAGACGACCAGGGTTTGTAGCTGACCTTGCCATTCTTGCCCGCCACCCTTTTGAAGTTCACCACTACGGCCACCGACAGACGCTTGACCGTCCCTACCGGCTGGCGTACATGGCGAATGGTCTTGTCCACCTCGTAGTTGATGGTGGATTCCTTGTGCACCTCGGCGCCGGGAGCCCCCCCGGCCGTCCCTTGGACAGCGGCCCCGCTGGCCGCGGTCAAGGGGGCACTAGCCGCGCCTGGAGGTTGGTTGGACAGCGCCCCCGGCACACCGGTCGCGGGTTGCCCCCCGCTCCCGATGGTTTCCACGCTTTGCTGGCTGCGCATGGTGGCATCGGCAGGGGTAGTGTTGGGTTTGTAGATTTCCGCGGTCTGTTCGGTCTGGGCGAAATCCAGATCGGCGGTCACCTGGGCGCGCACATTGCTCTCGCCGGTGATGGGACTCAGAATGGATTCGATACGCCTGGCGTAGCTGTGCTCCACCTGATGCAGGTAGCGTAGCTGGCCGGAATCCAGCCCCCCGATGGTCATGCCGCGGTCCAGCGGACTCAGCATGTTTCCCGACTGGTCCACGATGGTCACGTTTTGAGCGGACAAATCCGGCACGCTGCTTGCGACCAGGTGCACGATGCCGTTCACCTGCCCCGGATCGAGCACCCTTCCCGGATAAAGGCCCAGCACCACCGAAGCACTGGGCTTTTGCTGCTCCCTGACGAATACGGAGGGCTGGGGAATGGCCAAATGAACGCGCGCCGCCTGCACCGCGGACAGGGATTGTATGGATCGGGCGAGTTCCCCCTCCAGTGCCCGCTGGTAATTCACCTGCTCAAGGAACTGGCTGGTGCCGAGTTTCTCGTTTTCCATCAACTCGAAGCCGACTCCGCCGCCCCTGGGGAGGCCTTGGGACGCCAGGCGCAGACGCACGTCGTAGACCTGGTTTGCGGGCACCAGGATCGAGCCGCCCCCTTCCGCAATCTTGTAGGGGACGTTCATCTTTTGCAGCGACTCGAGGATGGTGCCCCCGTCCCGGTCGGAAAGATTGCTGAACAGCACGCGGTAGTCCGGCGTCTGGCTCCACATCCACAGACCGGCCAGAAGTGCGATCGCCGCGGCCAGCCCGACCATCAGGAGCAACTTCCGGCCGTTGGACAGGCGATCGAAACCCGCGCGCAACGCGGCGATGGATTGCCGCGCCGCTACCGCCACGCGCCTCTCCATCTCGGCACCGAGGCGGTTTCCAAACCGTGAGATCGACCGGCGCCCCACGCTCTGCTGCGGGTCGGGCCGTGCCGGAACCGAGTTATATTCTTATTTATGCTTATGGCAAGATTATGTTGCTCAAACACGGCCATCTACGCTCCACTATTCGGCCCGAACTCATCAGCAGGGCTGTCGGACTTTTGCGGAAAATGCAAGGCGCGGCCAGCGGCCGCCCCCTTTCGCAAGCCCCGCAACACCGTTCCTGGTCAGGACCTACGGGCCGGGGCGCACTCGTGGACAAAGTCCTGCCGCTTCCTGATCTTATTACCGTGTCACGAAACACACCCGTTCCCGCCACGACAAGGGCGCCGGAAAAACCTCCCGATGATCTCGCGATGCGCCGGCGCGCCTTGGCCGCAAAGACAAGAGATCGGGCGTCGCCTCAACAGGTAGGGTAGAGAGGAGGTATGGCCGCCAGGCGGCGCGACCGGATCGAGGCGGGGAGAAGGTGGCAAGGCACGCAACGGGATTGCTGCCCAAAACGCTTGCCTGTCACGCGCAACGGCATGCGTCGCTCGCGGTTCGATGTTCTTGCGCCGGATCGGCAGCATCAGCCCCGGACGGCAACCCCTCAAGCCGGCACTCCGATCCCTATGACCCAGACCCTCGCACAGGCGCTCAGGATGATGCTCAAATTCCGGCAGATTCCCCATCATACCCCCGACGACACGGAAAAAATCCTTACTTGGCAGGGATGGAAACCTTGGCACGGCAAGACTTTATGAAGGCGGCGCCAACCGGGTTCCGGTCTTCGCGGCGGACCTATACCTGCATATTCATTACTTCCTGATAGGCAGTCACCAGCTTGTTACGCACCTGGACCATCGTCTGGAAACTCAGATTCGCCTTCTGCAGGGAAACCATGACCTCCTGCAGGCTGGCATCCGGCGATCCCAGCTCAAACGCCTTGGCCGATTTGGTGGCTTCCTGCTGGGCGCCGTTCACCTGGTCCAGGGAGGCCTTGAGCAGCGAGCCGAAGTCCGCGCCTCCGGCCGCGGCCGGCGCCTCCCCGGCCGCCAGCGCCGAGGCGGCCCGCATCTGACCGAGCAGTTGATCAATGCCTTGCACGCTCATAACTGTCTCCGGGCAAAAATACCGATAATTCAAGGATAGTATACATCAACTCTCGACACGAGCCAGGGCGTCGCCGGTGTCGCTTAATCTTCAAATAAGGGAAAGCAACAATCGTGCCATAACGCCAACCCTTGGCTTTCCAACCTCAGGCCGTGCTGCCGCCGGTCCCGCCACTGCCGCTTTCTTGGCGATACTGCTGCAATTTATAGCGCAGCGTGCGCTCGCTCATTCCCAGCCGTTCGGCAGCCAGTTTGCGCGACCCGTTCACTGCGGCCAGGGTCTCCAGGATATGCGCCCGCTCAAAAGACTTCATATCCAGCGCACCTGCGGCAACGGGGCTCTGCGTCTTGGCCGGCGCTTCAGGGGTGGTTTCGGTTCTCGGCAAATATAGATGCTCGACTTCGATCACGTCGCCCGGAGCAAGGATCGCGGCACGCTGGATCACGTTCTCCAACTCCCGGATGTTACCCGGCCAGGCATACCGAGTCAATTGTTCCTCGGCCCCGGCGGAAAAGGACAGTCGCTGACGTCCCTGGGCCGTGACTCGGCTGATCAGATGCCGCGCAAGCGGCACGATGTCTTTGGGGCGCTCGCGCAAGGCGGGGATGTGCAGCGGGAAGACGTTCAACCGGTAGTACAGGTCCTCCCGGAACGCGCCATTTTCGACTTCCCGGAGCATATCCCGGTTGGAGGTGGCAAGCACCCGGATATTCAGAGGGATCGGCTTGTGACCGCCGACCCGCTCCACCTCTCTTTCCTGCAGCACCCGCAATAGTTTCGCTTGCAGCGGTAAAGGCATTTCCGATATCTCGTCCAGCAGCAAGGTGCCGTTTTGGGCTTGCTCGAACTTGCCGGTGTGCGCCTGGCCCGCCCCGGTAAAGGCCCCCTTCTCGTAGCCGAACAACGTGGACTCGAGGAGGTTTTCCGGGATGGCGGCGCAATTGATGGCCACGAACGGCTTGCCGGATCGCGCCGAATGGCGGTGGATAAAACGCGCCAGCACCTCTTTGCCGGTGCCGCTTTCCCCTGTGATCAGAATCGTCGCATCGCTCACTGCGACGCGTTGGGCGAGGGACAGCAGTTCCGTAGTGCGGGGATCGTATGCCACCACTTCCCCGCTGTCGTCGCTGAAGGAAGGGAGCATGTAGCGTGCCACCTCGGCCATGAGGCGATCGGGCTCGAAGGGTTTGACCAGATAGTCGCAGGCTCCGTCGCGCATCGCTTCCACGGCCTTTTCGATCATCCCGTAGGCGGTCATCATCAGCACCGGAACGTAGGGATGGCTGGCCTTGATCTCCCGCAGCAGGGCGTGGCCGTCCATCGGCTGCATTTGGACGTCGGTCACCACCAACCCCACCCGCCTCTGGCGCAACACCTCAAGGGCGGCGGGACCGTCTGCGGCCCCCAGCGCCTCGTAGCCCGACAGGCCAAGGGTATCGCACAGCGCCTCGCGCAGATCGTGATCGTCTTCCACCACCAGAATGGGCAATGCCTTCATCGCCTATCGCCTACTGAGATTGACCCGGAGCGCAGCGGCACGCCTCGCCGCCGGGGGCCAGGGGGAGGACGAGGGCGAATTCGCTGCCCACCCCCAGCGCGGAACGGACCTCCACCTCGCCGCCGTGGGCCTGGACCACGCCGCGCACGATGGCGAGCCCCAGTCCCGTGCCCTCGCCGCGGGTGGTGAAGAACGGCTCGAACAGGCGCTCCCGAAACTGGTCATCGATGCCGCGGCCGCTGTCGCTCACCGTGAGCACTACCGTGTCGCCCCGCCGCTCCCCGGTCAGGGCGATCGCAGCGCCGGGGGAACAGGCCTGCATGGCATTCTCCAGGAGGTTGAGCAGGGCGCCGGTAAGGGCCTTGCGGCTGCCCAGGATCTCGGCCTCCCGGCTGCCGTCCGTCACCGTGAAGCCGAGCCCGTGCTGGGCCATCTGGGGTTCCATCACCTGTTGCAATTCGGCCAACAGGGAAGCTACCGACAGCACCTCCCGCGAAGCCGTTTCACCCTTCACGAACAACAACATGTCCTGGATGAGCCGCTCCAGATGGCGCAGCCGGACCAGGGATTTCCCGGCGAAGCGGACCCGCTCTCCGTCGGGCAGAGTCGGCTTCGCCAGGTTCGCGGTGTATAGCAGCGCCGTCGCCAACGGGGTGCGCAACTGATGGGCGAGGCCAGCCGCCATCTCGCCCATCGCCGACAGCCGCTGGTGGCGCTCCAACTGCTGCTGCATCTCGTGGGCTTCGGTCATATCGTGGATCAGCAAGATCCCGCCCCCTGCATCCAGCGGACTGCTTCCTATGCCCACCCTGCGCCGGGGCATCGCCTCCGCGTCCGCGAGAAGCTCCCATTCATGGGGCGTGGCGGTTTGCCTCAGACAGCGCCCCGCCACCTCCTCCCAGGCCGCGCCGAGCAAAGGGGCGCCGAACATCCGCCTGGCTGCGGGGTTCACCTCTACTACGATGCCGGCCGGGTCCAGCACCACCACTCCTCCCGGCAACGCCTCCAAAAGGAGGCTCAGCCGCCGCGAAAGGGCCTCCTTTTCCTGCAATTGACGGCGCAGTTCGCCGTTGGCCACGGCCAACTCATGGGTCAGCCGTTCAACCTGCTGCTGCAGTTCCTGATAGACGCCGGTGAGCTGCGCGGACGCCTGATTGAACAGGGTGAAGGCCTGTTCCAACTCCTCCGGGTTAAGCTTGTCTCGATTCTCTGGCAACCGCTGCTTCCTTCTCGGCCTGATCGGGTTTACCGATTATGTCCACGGCACCGCGGACCGGCGCCTGCGCGCTCGCTAAACGGCTGCTGGAATCCATGCCGCCAGCAAAGTATATCGGCAAAAGCACAAGTTTTATAGCGCGCCCCGATCCGGATTCCGGCCCGCTTCAGGGCTGTCGCGGCTAAAGTATTTCGGCTTGCGGCCGTAAGTGTTGACAGATGTCAATGTTCGCCAACATCGGGGGCGGCGAATGGAGTTGGCCGCAGACACCCTACAGGAGATTGCAAGCATGTTGTTTTTTTTGAAGAACCGGCAGCAGGTTGAGGCACTTAAGACGAACGCGCAAGAACTGGAGCGGCAGAACCGGGATTTGCGGGCCGAACTGGAAGCGCTGCTGCTCGAAAAGGAAACCTTGGAGACCAAGCTTTCCGAGATCGCCCCCAAACAAGAGGCCCACGCCCACCTGTTCCAGAATCTGCAGGCCTTCAGCACCTCCTTTCTGGAAATCCAGAAGTCCCTGGCCGGATTGGCCAATACCATGAAGGAGGAAAAACAGCATGCCAACGCTGCGGCCGAGGTATCCGTGACCAATCGCAGCGTCATGCAGAAAATCTCGAACGACATGCGCGATCTGTCCCAGGATACCCTGGATACCGCGAGGAGCGTGGAGAGTCTCAATCAGCGCGCCGCTCAAATCGGCGGCATCGTCAACCTGATCAAGGAGATCGCCGACCAGACCAACCTGCTTGCCCTCAACGCCGCCATCGAGGCCGCCCGCGCCGGCGAACAAGGGAGAGGGTTCGCCGTGGTGGCGGACGAGGTCAGAAAGCTGGCGGAGCGGACCACCAACGCCACCAGCGAGATATCAGGGCTGGTATCCGCCATTCAGGAAGAAACGCTGCAGGCGAAGAACCACATGGAGGATTGGGCGCAGCAATCCCGGGCCTTCAGCAATGAAGGCGAGGCCGCCACCCAGAGCATGGAAAAGCTGCTTTCCCTCACCCACAGGATGGAAGGCGCCATCGCCGCTTCGGCCCTGCGCAGCTTCGCCGAGGTGGCGAAAGTCGACCACCTGGTCTACAAGTTCGAAATCTACAAGATATTCATGGGGCTTTCCGGCAAGACCAGTGCCGATTTCGCCAATCACACCCAGTGCCGTCTGGGTAAATGGTATTACGACGGGGATGGCCGGGAGTACTTCTCGAACAGCCCCGGCTACCGCGAGATCGAGGTCCCCCACAAGGCGGTGCATCACCATGGGGTCGCAGCCGTCAATTCCTTTTACGACGGGGACTATGGCCGCGGGATCGCCGAGATCGCCGAAATGGAGAAGGCCAGCATGAATGTTCTGAATTGCCTGGAGCGCATGGCCGGCAGCATAGCGGTAGACTGATGGTCCTGAGTTCAGCCCGCGCCTACAAGAAATCGGTGATCCGCTTTCAGCGCGACCTGTCCGGAAGCGGCAAGGAATGAAAACCGGCCCCATCCGGAGCAGTTGGCCGCCGAGTTGCAGCAGGCGGTGGAAAGATTCCGGGTATAGGCGTCCCGCCAATTCCTCCTAAAGATTACAGTTGTTTTACCGAAGTTAGCTACCGGAGGACAGAATTGCCCCGCCCTTTCCCGCGTGCGATGCCAGCGCGGTTTGGACGGAGGCTACGCGGCGGGCTACATCCAATTCACATCGGAGGCAGGTCATGTTCAAGAATATCCGAAGCATCAGGACAAAACTTCTCATCGCCACCGGATCGGCGACTACGCTGGTGATCATCGCCCTGGCAATGGCGCTGGGCAACATGCAGGCGACCAACGACCGGTTCAAGACATTCATCGAGCACGACCTGTCCGAGCTGCAGGCGTACAACCAAATGTACGCCCAGGGGCTGCAAGCCGGCCAGGCCCTCCGGAACATCGTCCTCGACCCCGCCAACAGGAAGGCCTACGACAACCTGGACCAGGCGCTACGGGACTTCGACGCCGCTCATGGCACGGCCGTCTCGCGGACCAGCGACGAGCCGAAGGCGAGCGCCGCCCTCGGCAGAATCACCCAAATCTGGAAAGAGGATGCCCCGATCCAGGAACAGGTCAAGACCCTGGCCGCCACCGACCAGGCGGCGGCGATCCGGATCCTGAATAGCGAAGAGACGCCGCGCTGGCGCAAGGTGAGGGCGGAGGTCCTGCAGCTCATGGCGGATCAGAAGAAACTGGTAGGCGTCGAAATGCTGGATCTGGAGCAGCATTGCAAAACCGCCTGGTTGGTCAGCACCACGCTGGGACTGGCGGCCATCGGCTTCGGGGGATTTTTCGTGCTGCTGGTGGTGCAAGGCCTCAAGCGCTCCCTCGACCAGATGGGGAATTCCATGACCGAACTGGCCTCCGGCCAGGGCGACCTCACCCAACGCCTGGCGGTGACCACCAAGGACGAGATCGGGCGGACCGCGGAGGCCTTCAACCGCTTCATGGAAGGGCTGCAGAACATCGTCCGCCAGGTGCACGCCAATTCGGAAGAGCTTGCCGGCTCCGCCACCGAGCTTTCCGGCACGGCCGATCAGGTGGCCCAGGGCTCGCAGAACCAGAGCGAGGCCGCCTCCGCCACCGCCGCGGGGGTCGAACAAATGACCGTCAGCATCGCTTCCGTGGCGGACGCCGCGGAAGAAGTGCGCAGGCTTTCCGCCGCCAGCCTGGAACGCACCAAGGACGGCAACGAGAGCCTGTCTCAGTTGCTGGGTGAGCTCGACCGGGTGGAAAGCGCAGTAGGCGAGATCGCCGCCTCGGTCAGCGAGTTCGTGCGCAGCACCGACGCCATTACCGGCATGACCAAGCAGGTCAAGGATATCGCCGACCAGACCAACCTGCTGGCGCTGAACGCCGCCATCGAGGCCGCCCGGGCCGGGGAGCAGGGGCGCGGCTTCGCCGTGGTGGCCGACGAGGTCAGAAAGCTGGCGGAGAAATCCGGCCAATCCGCCAGCGAGATCGACGGCGTCACTCAGACCCTGGGCCATCAGTCCACCATCGTCGAGAAATCCATCGACAGGGGGCTGCAGTCGCTGCGTGCGAGCCAGGAATTCATGGAAAACGTGGCCAACGTCCTGGCCGAGGCCAACGAGTCGGTCGGCCGCGCCAGCCACGGAGTGGACGACATCACCAGCTCGGTGCACGAACAGAAAAGCGCCAGCAACGAGATCGCCCGGAACGTGGAGCAGATCGCGCAAATGGCGGAAGAAAACACTGCCGCCATCCATGAAACCTCCCGGGCGGCGCACCGTATGGAGCAATTGGCCGCCGAGCTGCAGCAGGCGGTCGGAAGGTTCCGCGTGTAAGCACGGCCTATGCGGCGGACGTGATTACGGCGGCAAACCCAGGGCGAGGCTCTCAAGTTTCCGCTCCGGACTGCCGATATAAGCCCACAGATAGGCAAGGTGCACGCGGCTCCGGGTCGTGCGGGTGTTTCGGATCGCCGACCGGGGTCCGCGAAACAGGCTGAATCTTTGTTTGCTGACACCTTCCCCGGGGCGGCGGCCTCGGGGGAAAAACACATTTGCGGAGTTGCTGAGATGTCGGAGCTACTGAAAAATATCGACGGCCGGACCAAGCTCGCGGGAACCAACAAGCTGGAGATCCTGCTGTTTTCTCTGGGCAAGGACTTGCGCTCGGGCCGCAAGGAGACGTTCGGCATCAACGTATTCAAGGTGCGGGAAGTCATGCGCATCCCCGAAATCACGCGGGCCCCGGAAATGCCGGCAGGGGTGGAAGGGATGGTCAGCTTGCGCGGCATCCTGGTCCCGGTGGTAGACCTGGCCAAGTACGCGACCATCGAGACCGAGGTCACGCCGGAGATCATGATCGTCACCGAATACAACGGCAAGACCCAGGGATTCCTGGTGGAAGCGGTGGACACCATTCTTCGCCTGGATTGGTCCGCGATGCGGGTCCCGCCCCAGATGCTGACCGCCCAGATGGGCGGCCTGGTGACCGCGGTGACGGAACTGGGCGACGGGCGCCTGGTGATGATGCTGGACGTGGAAAAGGTCCTGTCGGAAACCAGCCACTATGACGACAGCCATTTGTTCGCAACCCTCAAGCCCATCGGGCACAGGGGGCGCACGGTCTTCTTCGCCGACGACTCTTCGGTGGCCAGGAAGCAGATCGAGCGTACCCTTGATACGCTGGAGGTCAACCATATCAGCGCCATGAACGGTCTGGAGGCGTGGGAGGAACTGCAACGCATCGCCGGCCAGGCGGAGGCCAGCCAGACCCCCGTGAAAGACGTCATCCAACTCGTGCTGACGGATGTCGAGATGCCCGAAATGGACGGTTACGTGCTGACACGCAAGATCAAGACCGACCCGCGTTTCCAGGGGATCCCGGTGATCATGCATTCGTCTCTGAGCAGCACGGCCAACCGGCAGCTAGGACTATCCGTCGGGGTAGACGACTATGTGCCCAAGTTCGAACCGCAAAAGCTCGCGGAAATCCTTACCAGGCTGCTGGCTTAGGCAGAATCGGGCAGCGCCCAGAAAGCGGAGAAAACAGAAATGACTATTCAGGCCAATCAGAAATTGCTTGATTCGGTGGATGGCAGGACCAAACTGGCCGGGTCCAACAAACTGGAGATCCTGTTGTTCACCCTGGGTACCAACGAGGTCTTCGGCATCAACGTGTTCAAGGTGCGCGAGGTCAGCCAGACCCCGCCGGTCACCAAGACGCCGAACATGCCCAACGGCGTGGAAGGGGTCATCTCCCTGCGCGGCAACATCATACCGGTAATCGCGCTGGCCAAGTTCATCAATATAGAAGGCGCCCCGGAAGACACCGGGCAAAACATGATCGTTACCGAGTTCAGCAGGCGCACTCAAGGCTTCCTGGTGCATGACGTGGACCGCATCATCCGGGTCGACTGGGACAAGGTCAAACCACCCGAATCCATGCTGGCCGGCAACGACACCCTGATCACTGCGATCACCGAACTGCCTGACGGGAAACTGGTGTCCATCCTGGATGTGGAACAGATACTGGCCAGTGCCATCGGCGAAGAGCCGGTACCCGACCTGCCGCCGGTCGAAACGGAGGCCGAGGTTTCAGTGTTTTTCGTGGATGACTCGGCCGTGGCACGCAAGGAGATCATTCTGGTGCTGGACAAGCTGGGCGTCCGATATCAGCAGGCGAACAACGGACTGGAGGCGTGGGAACGTCTTCAGGGGATTGCCAGCCACGCCCGGGGCGACGGCGCACCGCTGCATGACCAGATCAAACTAATCCTGGTAGATGCGGAAATGCCGGAAATGGACGGCTACGTGCTGACCAAGAATATCAAGTCCGACCCCCGTTTCAGCGGCATACCGGTGGTGATGCACTCCTCGCTGTCATCGGAGGCGAATCGGGTAATGGGGCAACGGGTAGGCGTCGACGCATATGTCGCCAAGTTCGACCCCGTGGTGCTCTCGGAAACCTTGCGCCCGCTCTTGTTACGATGACGCGCTGCGCGCCGGTCCATGAAAGCAGCCGCTTGTCAAATGCAAAGGCTAAGACATTGTATAATATCAGCCACCCTTCGATGGCGAGATTTCTGGACAGGCTCCCTTCCGGGGGAAGCCGGTTTGGGCGGGGATTATCGGAACCCGGCCGACAGCCCCGGCAACGCCTGGCCTCCAGCGGAATCTAGTCTGAGCCAATCCTATTTCCGGAGTCATTAATGGCTGATAAGAACATGAAATTTCTGGTTGTCGACGATTTCTCCACCATGCGGAGAATCGTTCGCAATCTGCTTAAGGAACTGAATTTCACCAACGTCGACGAGGCCGAAGACGGGGTGGCGGCCCTGCACAAACTCCGCAGCGGCGGCATCGATTTCGTCGTTTCCGACTGGAATATGCCCAATATGAACGGCCTGGAATTGCTCAAGGTCATCCGGGCGGATGCTTCACTGAAACATCTGCCGGTACTCATGGTCACCGCGGAGGCGAAGAAGGAGAACATTATCGAGGCGGCGCAATCCGGTGCCAGCGGCTATGTGGTCAAGCCCTTTACGGCAGCAGTGCTGGAAGAGAAGCTGATCAAGATTTTTGAAAAGATGGGTAAGTGAGGAGATATCCCGTGAGCAATGCTCCACAAGATAACGGCGACAACGAAGACCTGGAAGCCCTGTTCGACAGTATCGTGGCGGCCAACGCAACAGAGACCGTCAGCGCGCCGCCCCAGCATTTGCCTGCGGCGATGTCCTCTGGCACGAGTGAAGCCGCGAGCGAGGAGGTCTACTCGCGCATCGGCCAGATGACGCGGCGACTCCACGACACCCTGCGGCAGTTGGGGTACGACAAGAAGCTGGAGCAGGCGGTCGAAACCCTTCCGGATGCAAAGGATCGCCTGCAGTATATCGCGGCGATGACCGAGCAGGCGGCGGAGCGTGCCCTCAACGCCACGGAGATCGCCAAGCCGCTGCAGGAAAGGCTGCAGGCGGGGGCCACCGAACTTTCCCTGCGCTGGCAAAGGCTGTTCGACAAGCAATTGAGCATCGAAGATTTCAAGGACCTGGTGACCAAGACCAGGGACTACCTGGATGATGTCCCGAAACAGACCAAGGCAACCAGCGATCAGTTGCTGGAAATCATGATGGCCCAGGATTTTCAGGACCTGACCGGGCAGGTCATCAAGAAGACCATCGATATGGCCCAGGATCTCGAGCAGCAAATGCTGCAACTGCTGCTTATGAGCACCCCCCTGGAAAAGAAAGCGGATGTCGGGTCCGGACTGCTGAACGGCCCGGTAATCAACGCCGACGGGCGCACGGATGTGGTCACCAGCCAGCAGCAGGTGGATGATCTGCTGGAGAGCCTCGGGTTCTGATATTTTGGACGGAAACCGGTTGAGCGACGGGAAAAGGCTGCACCGCAAAGAACCCGTTCCCCGATCAATCCCCCTGGAAGGACACGCAAGATGAGCGATTTCGCTGGAATGGAAGAGTTGCTGCAGGACTTCCTGATGGAAGCAACCGAGTTGTTGTCGGATGTGGACAATAAACTGGTTGAACTGGAGAAAAGGCCCAACGATACGGCCCTGCTGAACGACATCTTCCGCGGGTTCCATACCATCAAGGGCGGGGCGGGTTTCTTGAACGCGAACCATCTGGTCGCGCTGTGCCACCGCACGGAAAACCTGTTCGACAAGCTGCGCAACGGGGAACTTCAGCTCAATCCGGAGATCATGGATGTCATCATGGCCGCAACCGGGATGGTGCGGGCCATGTTCGGATATCTCTCGCAGGAGCAACAGCCCACCCCGGCGGACGACGCGCTCCTGGCCGCACTGGACGCCGTGATTGCCGGCGAGAAGGCGGTGGTTTCCAGGCTGGACAAGAAGGGGCCGTCGGCCGCCACCCAAGGGTCTTCCGGCGAGCTGGAGTGGGATAAGCTTTATCACTCCCTGGTGCAGGAAACACCCGCGCCCCCGGCCCAAACAGCCGAAACGGCCGGCACCGCATTGGCAGCGCCCAACCCCATGGTAGCGGTTGAGCCGCGGCCCCATGTCCCCGCTAAACCGGCCAGCAGCCAGCAACAGCCCATCACCAAGGAAACCACCATCCGCGTCGATACTCACCGGCTGGATCAGGTATTGAACCTGTCCGGGGAGATCGGCCTCACCAAGAATCGTCTTACCTGCCTGAAGGCAAACATCCTGCAAGGGAAATCGGACAACGAGACGCTGCGGGCCCTGGACGAGGCGGTAAACCAGCTCGACCTGCTGGTCGGCGACCTGCAAAACGCCGTCATGAAAACCCGCATGCAGCCCATCGGCCGCCTGTTCCAGAAATACCCCAGGCTGGCGCGGGATCTGGCCCGGCAGTTGGGCAAGGACGTGGAACTGGTGATCACCGGGGAAGAAACCGAAATCGACAAGACCATGATCGAGGATCTGAACGATCCGCTGGTGCACCTGGTCAGGAATGCCGTCGATCACGGCGTGGAGAGCCCCGACGAACGCATCGCCGCCGGCAAGCCCGTCAAGAGCCTCCTTCAGCTCAGCGCAACCCAGGTGGGCGACCACATCATCATCGAAATCACTGACGACGGCCACGGCATGCGCCCCGAGGTCATTCGCAACAAGGCGGTCGAAAAGGGGTTGATCGACATAGAAACGGCGAACACCCTGGATGACCGGCAAAGCCTCAGCCTCATCCTCCTGCCCGGCTTTTCCACCAAACAGGAAATTTCCAGCGTTTCGGGCAGGGGGGTGGGTATGGATGTGGTCAAGACCAACATCCAGCGCCTGAACGGACGGGTCGACGTCAACTCCGTGCCGGGCAAGGGAAGCACCTTCACCATTTCGCTGCCGCTCACGCTGGCCATCCTGCCGGTGCTGGTGGTGCTGGTAGGCAAACAACCCTTTGCCGTGCCCCTGTCACTGGTGCGCGAAATCATCCCGATCGATCCGCAAAGCGTGCAGCAGGTCTCCGGAAAAGCCACCATGGTGGTGCGCGACGAAGTGCTTCCCATCCGTTCGCTGGCAAGCCTCATCGGGTGGCCCGAATCCCAGCGGCCTACCTTCGGGGTGCTCATGCATTCGGGAGAGGCCTCGTTCATCCTGGCCATCGACGGGTTCATCGGGCGCGACGACGTGGTCATCAAACCGCTCTCCGACATCAAGCCCAAAGGCGTGGCGGGCGCAACGCTGTCCGGCGACGGTTCGGTAGTGCTGGTACTGGATATGGAAGAGCTGCTGCTGGCCAGCACCGGTGCGACCCGTGCAACCTTGTTTGCCCGGGCCGTTGCATGACACGGCCGGACTTGCGGCGGACGGCCCCGCGACGTGCCGTCAGTTGCTGCCCTGACGGCCTTGGGCAAGAGAGTGACAGGCTGTGGTCATTTGCTTGGAGGTAAAGTGTCGATAACACGTTTTACCGACCGCACCCCCGCATTTTCCGGGGCAAGCACGTTCCGTGCGCAACGCGCGGTGCCGGTATCCAATCCTTGACCCATATTTTTCCCATGCACGACCACGCTTATATCGGACGTCGGCCCATCGTCGACAGGCAGCAAAACATCGTCGGCTACGAGTTGTTGTTCAGGCATTGTGCCGACGCCGCAGAGGCCTCCGGCGACCCCGGGGCGGAGATCAGCGTCTTGGTCAATGCCCTCGGCAACATGGGCACGGAATGGCTGCTGGGGGACAAGTGGGCCTTCATCAATGTCGGGGACCCCACCCTGGAAAACGAGTTCCTGGAGTTGCTGCCGGCCAAGAGCATCGTGCTGCAGATCCCGGAGCCGGTGGCCCCCTCTCCGGAACTGCTGAAACGCTGCCGCGAATTGCGCGCCAAGGGTTTCACCCTGGCCTTGAGCGACTTCGAACACAGCCCCGATACCGCCCCTTTATTGGAACTGGTGGATTACGTGAAACTGGACGCGCAGCGCCTCGGGCCGGCCAAGACTGCGGAAACGGTCAGCCTCCTGACCGACTCCTCCGTCAAACTGATTGCCGGAAAGGTCGAAACCAAGAAGGAATTCAACGCCTCCAAGGATATGGGGTTCGGCTATTTCCAGGGGTTCTATTTCGCCCATCCGGAAACCATGGCCGCAAAGATCATCAACCCGGCCCACGCGAACGTCCTGACCCTGCTCAATCAAGTGCGCAACAACGCCGAGGTCAAAGAGATCGAGCTCGCCTTCAAGCGGGATGTGGCGCTCTCCTTCAAGCTGTTGCGTTACATCAACTCGGTGGGTTTCGGCCTCTCCTGCGAGATTCAGTCGATCCGCCACGCCGTGGCCATCCTCGGTTATTCGCAGTTGTATCGCTGGCTGACCCTGCTTCTGGCGACGGCCGGCAGCGGCGAATCCGCGCCCCCCGCCCTGACCAAGACGGCGGTGACCCGCGGACGGCTGACGGAGTTGCTGGGCCAGGATTATCTGGAACAGGCGGACCGGGACAATCTGTTCATCGTAGGGGTGTTTTCCCTGTTGGACGCGATGCTGGAAATGCCCATGGAGACCGTCCTGGAGAAGCTCGCCCTGCCGGAGGCCATTTCCGATGCGCTGCTATCCCGGCAAGGCATATACGGACCGTTCCTGGAACTGTCCGAGACCTGCGAGTGCCCGGAGTCGGGGCGTATCGAGGAGCTGGCGGCACGGCTGCAGATCGAGCCGGCACAGGTCAACCAGGCCCACTTGGCCGCCCTGGCCTGGGTCGAGAAGGTGGGGATATAGATCGGTCACCCCGGGGTCACAGCAGTTCGGGAGACATCACCGCGCGCAACACGATCTGCGCCTCGTCTTGCCGGGCCCGGTTGCTGAACCACCAGATGCCGCCTTTCTTGACGCTCCAGTTCCCCTCTTTGCCGGCGAGCAGCCGCGCCGCCACCTGACCGAAGGTGGGCTGATGCCCCACCACCACCACGGTCCCGTCGCCATCCGGCCAACCGGCGGCATCCAGCACCGAGCCCGCGGATGCACCGGGGCCCACCGCGCCGGACGTCTCGAACTTCTTCGCCAACTTGCCCGCCGTCTGCCGGGTGCGCTGGGTCGGACTGGCCAGGACCACGAAATCCTTCGGCAGCCGCGCCTTCAGCCACTGCGCGACCAGGGCGGCCTGCTTCTCCCCCTTTGCCGTGAGCTTCCTGGCCTCGTCGGGGAAACCGTCCTCGGCCTCTGCATGACGCCACAAAATCAAATCCATTGCCGCTCCTCCCTCGGCCAGTCGCAAAACGGACGCCTCCGCCTCATCGCTACCCATTTCCTTGGAACCAGGGGCTACAGCCGCGCCAGCGCCGACTCAAGGCGGTCGCACGCCGTTTTCAGCACCTTGATGCGCGCATAGTATTTGTCATTGGCCTCCACCAGCGTCCAGTCGGCGATCTCCGTGCTGGTGCGGTCCACCATGTCGCACACGGCGAGTTCGTAGGCGTCCCACTTCTCCCGGTTGCGCCAGTCCTCCGGGGTGATCTTGTAGCGCTTGTAGCCGGTCTTCTGGCGCTCCTCGAAGCGTTTTTGCTGCTCCTCCTTGCTGATGGCCAGCCAGAACTTGAGCACCACCGTGTTGTTCCTGACCAGTTGCTCCTCGAAGTCGTTGATCTCGCCGTAGGCCCGCATCCATTCGGCCTGGGCGGCCAGGCCTTCGACCCGCTCCACCAGGACCCGTCCATACCATGAGCGGTCGAAGATCAAGACTGCCCCCGGCGGCGGCACCTGCCTCCAGAAACGCCACAGGTAGGGTTGCGCCCGCTCCTCCTCGGTCGGCGCCGCGATCGGGACCACCTGGTACTGCCTCGCATCCAGCGCCCGGGTGATGCGCCGGATGCTCCCTCCCTTGCCGGCGGCGTCGTTGCCCTCGAACACCAACACCATGGACACCTGTTTGAACCTGGGGTCGCGGGTCAGCATGTTGATCCTGCCCTGGCACTTGGCAAGCTCCCTCTCGTAGGTTCGCTTGTCCAGCTTGAGCGAGAGATCCAGGGTGCGCAGCAGGTTCAGGTTGTCTATGGCCGGCAGCAGGGGCGGCGCGTGGATTCTCCTGCCCTTGCCCTCTTTCAGCGCGAGCCGCTTGCGGATGGCCTCCAGGATCATCCGGCCCACGGTCAGCCCGCGGTAGCGCGCGTCGCTGCCCTCGACGATGAACCACGGGGCCACGGCGGTGCTGGTCTGGCGCAGGGCGCGCTCCGCCACCCGGGCGAGCTTGTCGTACAGTTTATGGTGCTCCCAGTCGCTGTCGGTGACCCGCCAGCGGGTCGCGGGGGCCTTTTCCAGGGCTTTCAGCCGCGCCTTCTGCTTTTCCTTGGACAGGTGCAACCAGAACTTCAATACCAGCACGTTCTCGTCGGTAAGCATCTTCTCGAAGCGCACGTTATGCTCCATGCACTGGTCCAACTCGGCATTCTTGATCTTGCCGTACACCCGCCCCATGATGGGGTCCCAATACCAGCAGCCGCTGAACACCCCGATTTTCCCTTTCGGGGGCAGGACGCGCCAGAACCGCCACATGGGCGGGCGCTGGCGCTCCTCGTCGGTGGGCTCGCCCACGGCGCGGGTGCGGATGTGGCGCGGGTCCATCCACTCGTTGATCAAGTTGAGGGTATCCCCCTTGCCCGCCCCGTCGACCCCGGCGATCAGGATCACCACGGAAAATTCCGCCGATTCCAGCAGATTGTACTGGGCGTCCAGCAGCGCCTCGCGCAGGGCGGGCACTTCCTTGTCGTAGGAGGCCTTGTCGATCTTGTGTCCGATTTCTGCGGATTCAAACATGCTTTGCTATCTCTCCCGGTGGGTTGTCGTTTTTGTGAGCAGGCAAGGGCTGTCGGCTCAGGCTCGCTACCAGAACGCCCTGCTCTGCTTGAAGTTGCCCCATGCCTTACCCATTTTTCGGAGTTCTTGGGCCGCGCGGCATTCCACCCAGCCTGCCACGATGCCCCGAGCCTCGGCCGCCGCAAGATCGCGGCGGGGGAGCTCGATCCCGTCCAGCAGGGAACGGGTCACCGCGGCGTCATTGAGCAAGCCGAGGCGGTCCTGCAACGCGGTCAGCGCCTTCAGGTAAGGGTCAACCGCCTTGCGCGGGTACAGCCCGGCAAAGAACTCCAGCGAGTAGCGCATTTTTTTTGCGGCGATGCGCAACCTGTGCCGCTCGCCCGCATCGAGGCCGGCCAGCCCTTTCCCCCGCTTCACTATCTGCCGGTGCCGCGTGCGCAGCAGATCGCGGGCAAGACCCGTCACCGGCCCCGCCCCTGGCGCCCCCGGGGACCTGCCCCAGCGCTCCGCGGCAAGCCAGCCCCCAAAGGCGAGCACCAGCCGGGTATAGCGCTGGGAGCCCACCGCCTCGCGGGCGGTTTGACGGGAGGCGTCGCGCAGCCCGAGAACCTCCCGCCGCAGTGCGGCCAGGCCGGAATGATCGGAAAAATGCGCCAGGATCGGAGGCAAGGTCTCCCCCAGAAAGACATCCCAGTCCCGCGCCGGGCCGAATTCCGACATGAGCCAGCGCAACCCCTCGGAAATCTCGGCGGGGGGCGCCTCCGCGGCAACCGAGCCAGCCAGGCGCAATGCGGAAAGGAGGCGGCGCACGGCCACCCGCATCTGGTGGAGGCTCTCGGGAACGGCCCCGTAGAGCACCCCGTTTGCGTTGTCCTGGAGGTGGGTCAGGCACTCCCACAGGATCTCCCGCAGCGCCTCATTCGCGCCCATGCGCCGGGAAAGCCGCGGCGGCGCGGCCCTGAGCACCGGCGGGCCGGCCGGGTTGAGCAGGCCGTAGCCCCGGTCCGCCTTGCTTCTGTTCTCGATGCGCAAGGGAATGTCCTGCTGCAGCTCCAGGGCGAACTCGAACAGCCGGGCGGTGCTGCCCGCCTTCAATTCCAGTTCCAGTTCTCCGATGGCTGCACGGCCATCGCCCGCCCTGATCTCTCCCAGGTCCAGGGCCAGTTCCACCCGCTCCCCTTGGGGAAACTCCAACAGCCAGGCGGTGCGCCAAAAGTCGGTGACGAAGGCGGGACGAAGCCTGTGCCGCAATTCTCGGGTGAACAGCCGGAGCAAGCCGGGGTCGACGATCTTGTCGAAGTCGGGCACATTGGCGGCCACCCGGGCCTCGACCTCTTCGCGCTGGTGCAGTCCCGCCTGCACCCGCCCGCCGCCCTTCACGGTCTGGGTCCAGCGCGAGCCCGCCCGGCGCAGGCGCAATGCCACGCCGTTGCGGCGCAGATCCTGCTCCGGCGTATCGAAGTACACGCTGTGGAGCTTTTGCCTGACAGGTTTCGACCCGCACAAGGATTTCACCAGCGGGTGGCGCCTCAGCTTTGCCAGGCTTGCGCGGTCGATCAGTAGTTTCAGCTCGATCTCGGTGCCCATGCGCTATTATTGTCCGGGCATGATAGATAGACAAACGCTTTTTGCGGTAACATACCGCCGGGAATAAAGCACAAGCGCCGTTAGGCGTCGAGAAATAATAAGTTGGACATTTGTTGCGGCGAATCCGCGATGGATGCAAGGCGCGAGCCGCGGCCAATGGTCATTCCATTGGCAAGGCTCGCAACGCCGCAGACGCGCGGATTCGCCGCAACCCTCCGGGCCG
>JAJZUU010000021.1 GCA_021848325.1 Pseudomonadota bacterium
CGGGGCGCGGCGGCTCCACCGTCTCTGCCAAGGACGCGGCGTCGAGCGCCTTGACCGAATGCCAGGAGAGTCCGGTATGCCGTGCCACGGCATCAATCGGCATGTGTCGGCACAGTCCCGATACCAGCCGGGCAAAGCGGCGTGTCGCACGGGTGCCGGGCGCCACGAACGGCAGAGCCTCGACGCGCACGCGCGACGGCGACGGGAAGATTTGAGCGTATTCGATTTCGACTTCGCAGGGACGCCCACCCAGCGGTATATCGCGCACCGTCCGCCGCAGCCAGCGATTGACCAGACCGGCGCACCCGCTCTTCGGATCAACCGAGCGATGGCGCCGGTCACGGCGGCAAACCACCGTCACCTTGCCCGTCGCTTCGTCCTGTCGAATTTCCTTGATCACTTGCTTCTCATACCCCAAAATCCCTGTCGGGATGACTGCTCCCATTTCGTTTACCTGCCTGAGTCGTGGGAAACCCCGGTAGATACACGATTTCAGGGATGCCAGTCATCCTTTTTTACCGTAGACAAACGACGAAGAGCCAAAAATTACAGGTCAGCATGGCCGAGCGGATCGCGTCATCCGTGACGATGCCCCCGGCGTTGCGGAAGCAGTGGGCGTCACCCCCGCCGGCGGGCGTGTCCACGCGAATGCCGAGGGCCTCGTCCACGGGCAATCGTTCGTCCATGCAGGCCAGCACCCACAGACTGCGGTTGTTGTGGCCGTCCGGGCCGTAGCGGCGCCGCGTCGCCCAATGGTCGTAGGCCATGACGCGTGCGTTCAGTTCGTCCTTAAGCGTTGCCATAGTCGGTCTCCTCCTGATTAGTAATAGTCGCCACGAGTTCAGGCCTTGTGCACCCGGGGGCCGATATTCGGAGCCCGGGCATTGGGCCTTTACCCAACCCGTGTTAAAGCAAGTGGCGGGCCATGCATTGTTATATTTAATAAACAGTACGTTATAGTTGTCCCGTAAATGGGGCAGGGGAAGTCAAGATTCTCAACGAAGGGGAGGAGAACGCGCAAAGCGCCGGCTAGCCGACCAGGATGGGGGAGGGTAAGAAACTCTTCCCAGTGTGAAGCGTTGGTATGCTTGGCCCGGTAAATGTAGGCGAGTGGCGCCGACGGGATCAACCTGCCATTTTTTCCGCGAAAGCTGCAAAATTTGCCGGAGGCAACGTACCATGCCATTCCTCCAGTCATGTTCCAAGTTACTGCACATACATCATAAAGGTGCGGCGTCCTGTCCATTCAAAGTCAGGCATGCTACTTGCTTGCAAGGAAAGTAGTCATAAAGCTCGAAAGGGGAAAACGCCATGGATGTTTCACCCGCTGCCATCTCGTGCAGCATCGCCAATATGCAAACACAAGTGCTCGGCTCACTGTTCGGCTCGAACTCCGCCGGAAACGGCGATGTGTTTTCTGCGCTGCTGTCGCAACAAATAGGTCTGGACAACACAGGGACCGCCGCGCTCAACCCGAGCGCAGGCGTTGGAGGCCCCTCGTCCACCGGCCGCAACTCGGCGCTTTTCGACCCCGAGTCGGCTTACAACATGATGAGCCTCATTATCAACAGCAGCGACGCGCTTTATAAGGCCCAATACTCGGAACTGAGCCAAATGAAAACCGGCGTCGCCCGGATGCAGGCCGCGGGGCAGGGCCTGGGCGACATCACCGCCGCCCCCGCGGATGAAATCCAGGCCCGGCTCCAGCACTTCGTGGCGCAATATAACGACTGGCGCCAGTCGTTCGGACCCGACGTGCAGCAAGGCGCTCTGCTGGCCGGCACACAAGCCGCGCAGGTGTCGCTCTACGAACTCGAGCAGAGCGTAGAAAATATCTTCAACGGCGCAACAGACGGCATCCATGGCCTGGGCGATCTGGGCATTACCATCGACCCCGAGACCCACTTGGCCGCGCTGGATACCCGGCAATTCCAGGCAGCGCTCAGCACCAACCCACAAGGCGCCCTCAACGCCGTACACGAGTTCGGCGCAAACTTTGCCAAGTCTGCCGGCCTGCTCAACGCGGATAACAACTTCATCCCCAGCCAGCTCGACAACCTGGGCCGCGCCATCCATTACATCGCCGATAACGAAGATGCACTCACGCAAGAATTCGGCACCGGCGATGCAGCCAAGCCCACTGGGAAAGAGGCGCAAGCCCTTGCGGCATATAATCGGAACTACCCGTAAACGGCGGTAGACCGCTCCATTGGGGCTTCAACATTAGAGGGTTCAAAGCCGCTTTTTTGCGCCTCACCCGTGATCTGCGCCAACCTCTTCACGGGAAAGCCCCGGGAGTCCTTGGCCGCTGCCGCCCCCGCAAAACCCGCGTCAATGCAGCAGCTTGGGCTTGGCTTTGTTTAACCGGACAGCAATGAAAGATATGCTAAAATAGCGGTCTTTTCGAACATTCATTGCAGAGACCGAACATGCCGCGCTCATTACGCAACATCGCCATCATCGCCCACGTCGACCACGGCAAGACCACCCTGGTGGACAAGCTGCTGCAACAGGCGGGCACCTTCGCCGCCCACCAGCAGTTGACGGAGCGAGTGATGGACAGCAACGACCTGGAAAAGGAGCGGGGGATCACCATCCTCGCCAAAAACACGGCGGTGGACTATGAGGGCGTCCACATCAACATCGTCGATACGCCGGGACATGCCGACTTCGGCGGCGAAGTGGAGCGGGTGCTGTCCATGGTGGACGGCGTATTGCTGCTGGTGGACGCGGTGGAAGGCCCCATGCCGCAGACCCGTTTCGTGACCAGGAAGGCGCTGGCGCTGGGGCTCAAGCCGATCGTGGTGGTCAACAAGGTGGACCGTCCCGGCGCACGCCCCGATTGGGTGGTGAACCAGACCTTCGACTTGTTCGACAAACTGGGGGCGACCGACGAGCAACTGGATTTTCCGGTGGTCTACGCCTCCGCGCTGAACGGCTACGCCACCCTGGATTTGGCCAAGGAAAGCTCCAGCATGCGGCCGCTGTTCGAGACCGTCCTGTCCCATGTCCCGGCGCCCGCCGGCGATCCCGACCAGCCCTTGCAATTGCAGATCAGCGCGCTGGACTATTCCAGCTTCGTGGGGCGGATCGGGGTCGGCCGCATCAGCCGCGGCCGTCTCCGGCCGGGGCAGGAAGTGGCGGTGCTGGCCGGCGAAGGATCGCCGAAGAAGGGGCGGGTCAATCAAGTGTTCGGCTTCAGCGGACTGGAACGGGTGCCGATGGACGTGGCCGAGGCGGGTGATATCGTGCTCATCAGCGGCATCGAGGAGATCGGTATCGGCGTGACCCTGGTCGATCCCGCCCATCCCGAGGCGCTGCCGATGCTGAGCGTGGACGAGCCCACCCTGACCATGAACTTCCAGGTCAATACCTCGCCCCTGGCCGGGCAGGAAGGAAAATTCGTCACCAGCCGCCAGTTGCGCGAACGGCTGCACAAGGAACTGCTGACCAACATGGCGCTGCGGGTGGAGGATACCGAAGACACCGACGTGTTCCTGGTGTCCGGCCGCGGCGAGTTGCACCTCACTATCCTGCTGGAGAACATGCGGCGGGAAGGCTACGAACTGGCGGTATCCCGCCCGCGGGTGCTGATCAAGGAGATCGACGGCGTCAAATGCGAGCCGTTCGAGATGCTCACGGTGGACGTGGAAGAGGCCCACCAGGGCGCGGCAATGGAGGCCCTGGGCATGCGTCGCGGCGACCTGCTGGACATGGTGCCGGACGGCCAGGGGCGGGTTCGCCTCGATTACCGTATCCCGGCCCGCGGGCTGATCGGCTTCCAATCCGAGTTTCTCACCATGACCCGCGGCACTGGCATCATGAGCCACGTGTTCGACGAGTATGCGCCGATGAAGCCGGATATCCCGGCGCGCCGCAACGGTGTGCTGGTTTCCGCCGAAAACGGCGAGGCGGTGGCCTATGCCCTGTGGAACCTGGAGGATCGGGGCCGCATGTTCGTGAGCCCGGGCGAGCGCCTCTACGAAGGCATGATCATCGGCATCCACAGCCGCGACAACGACCTGGTGGTCAACCCCATCAAGGGCAAGAAACTCACCAATGTCCGCGCCTCCGGCAAGGATGAAGCGGTCACGCTTATTCCGCCGATCCAGTTGACCCTGGAGTCGGCCATCGAATTCATCGCAGACGACGAACTGGTGGAGATCACCCCCAAGTCCATCCGTATCCGCAAGCGCTACCTCAGCGAACAGGAACGGAAAAGGATGTTCCGCGCGGCATGACCGTCGGCGCTGCCCTGCTTTATCGGGCTTCCGGGGCAACGGTGGCGCGGGCATTTTCCCGGTGGATACCGGGTAAGGAACAATCCACATGTCATTCGGTGAGGAAGGCATGCTCGATATCCTGTTTGCCATTCTGGCCCTCTTTGCCCTGATTGCCTTCGTCTGGGTGGCCGCGAAGCTGGCCGGACTGATCCGCGGCCAGAGCGAATTGCCCGAGGTGATCGAGCAGGTGCTGGAGGAAAAGCACCGCGAGATGCTGGGCACGCTTCACGACGGGCTCGTCAGCCAGGGGGAGCGCCTGGCGGGCGCCGTTACCGCGACCTCCGAACGCCTGCGCGCGGCCGTCTCCCAGGAACTCAACCAGACTCGCGACGCCATGCAGTCTTTGCAGTTGTCCCAAAGCGAGAGCCTGGCGCAAAGCCGGGAGGCGCTGATCAAGCAATTGTCGGAACTGGCGGCGAGCCTGCAGGGCAAGCAGGATCTGCTGCGCGCCGACATCCTGTCGAACACGCTGCAGACCCTGGCGGAACAGGGTCGGGCCGATCAGGAGCTGATCCAGAGCAGTATGAAGAATGCCACCCAGCAGCTCACCCAGTCCATCGAGGCCCTGACCAAGACCGTCGACGGGCGGCTGGAGCAGATCAGCGGCAAGGTAGAGGTGCGGCTGGACGAGGGTTTCAAGAAAACCAACGAGACCTTCGCCAGCGTCATGGCGCGCCTGGCCACCATCGACGAGGCCCAGAAGAAGATCGACGGCCTCACCAGCAACGTGGTCAGCCTGCAGGAGCTGTTGGGGGACAAGCGTAGTCGCGGCGCCTTCGGCGAGGTGCAGTTGGAGGCCCTGGTGCGCAATATCCTGCCCCCCTCCGCCTATGCCATGCAATACACCCTGTCCAACGGGACGCGGGTGGACTGCGCCCTGTTCCTGCCGGAGCCCACCGGCACTGTGGCGGTGGATTCCAAGTTCCCCCTGGAGAACTACCACCGCATGTTCGCCCCGGGGGTCGCGGAGGCGGAGCGGCAGCAGGCCCAGAGGCAGTTCAAGCTGGATGTCAGGAAGCATGTGGACGACATCAGCCAGAAATACGTCATCCCCCAGGAGACCTCGGACGGCGCCATGATGTTCGTCCCGGCGGAGGCGGTGTTCGCCGAGATCCACGCCTACCACGGCGACATCGTCGACTACGCCATGCAGAGGCGGGTGTGGATCGTCTCGCCCACCACCATGATGGCGGTGCTCAACACCGCCCGGGCGGTGATCAAGGACGTGGAGACGCGCAAGCAGGTGCACATCATCAAGGACGCCCTGAACAAGCTGGGCAAGGAGTTCGCCCGCTTCGACCAGCGCATGAAGAAACTTGCAGACCATATCCGCCTGGCCCACCAGGACGCGGAGGAGGTGCAGGTCACCAGCCAGAAGATCAGCCGGCGCTTTCAGCAGATCGAGGCGGTGGAGTTGGAGCACCCGGAACAGGCGTCGCCGGTGGTGCTGGAGGCGGAAGACGGGCAATAAGAACCTGTTAAGCATTAAGTGTAACACTTAATACTTAACAGGTCCTAATCATGACAGTGCGGAAAGGATGGGATTTCTGAGGTATGGAAAAGAGCGCCATGGCGTCCGGGCTCGTGTTCGAGACCGGAGCGGAGGAATTCGACGAGAAGGTGCTGCAGGCCTCCAAGGCTAGGCCGGTGATGGTGGATTTCTGGGCCGACTGGTGCCCCCCCTGCATCACGCTTACCCCGGTGCTGGAGCGGGTAGTGGCCGCGTACGGCGGGGCGTTCACGCTCGCCAAGGTGGAGGTGGATGCAGGCGAAAACATGCGACTGGCCGGCCGCTACGGCCTGCGCGGTTTTCCTACGGTGATCCTGTTCGTCGGCGGCGAGGAGGCGGGGCGCTTCCATGGCGCCAAGCCGGACCACTGGGTGAAGGACTTCGTGGATGAGCACAGCCGCGGGTGATCCGGGCCTGGCCCGGCGCATGGCGGGCATCGCGCCGTTCCACGCGATGGAGATTATGGCGCGGGCGCGCCGGCTGGAGACGGAAGGCCGCTCCATTATCCACATGGAGATCGGCGAGCCGGATTTCGCCACTCCCCAACCGGTGACCGATGCCGCGATCCGGGCCCTGCAGTCGGCGCAGATGCACTACACCCCGGCCACCGGGCTGCCGGCCCTGCGCGAGGCCATCGCCCGGTTCTATCTGGAGCGCTACGGGGTCGAACTGGCGCCATCCCGGGTGATCGTGACGCCGGGCTCATCCGGCGCGCTGCTGCTGGCGCTGGGCGTGCTGCTCGATCCGGGCAGGCAGGTGCTGATGGCCGATCCCGGCTACCCGTGCAACCGGCATTTCGTCCGGTTCGTGGAAGGGCGGGCGCTAGGGGTGCCGGTGGACGCCGGCACCGGCTACCAGCTCACCCCGGGCCTGGTCGCCCGGCACTGGACGCCGGACACCGCCGCGCTGCTGCTGGCCTCCCCCTCCAATCCCACCGGCACCCTGGTTCCCGCCGCGGCCCTGGCCGAGATGGCGCAGATGGTGCAAGACCGGGGCGGGCGCCTGATCGTGGACGAAATCTACCACGGCCTGGTCTACGAAGGGCAGGCCGGCACCGCCCTGGCGGTCTCGGACCAGGTATTCGTGGTCAACAGCTTTTCCAAGTATTTCAATATGACCGGCTGGAGGCTGGGCTGGCTGGTGGCGCCGAGCGCCTATGTGCCGGCCCTGGAAAAACTGGCGCAAAATCTCTTCCTGGCCCCTTCCACCCCCGCGCAATACGCCGCCCTGGCCGCCTTCACGCCGGATACCCTGGCGCTGCTGGAGGCCAGGAAAGAGGAATTCCGGCGCCGTCGCGACTTCCTGCTACCGGCCCTGCGCCAGATGGGATTCGACATTCCCCTTACCCCGCAAGGGGCTTTCTATCTGTATGCCGGCTGCCGGCGCTTTACCCGGGACAGCTACGCCTTCTGCCGGGATCTGCTGGAGCAGGCCGGGGTAGCCATCACCCCGGGGGCGGATTTCGGCAGCCATGAGCCGGCGCGCCACGTGCGCTTCGCCTACACCACTTCCCTCGACCAACTGGAGGAAGGGGTGCGCCGTCTGCAGGCGTTCCTGGACGGGCGTGCGGGGCAGCCGCAGCCTTGATGGCGCCGGAACGGGACGGAGCGGCGGCGTTGGCGCCGGATGTCTCCGCGTACGCCAACCGCCTGCGCAAGAACGCCCGCCACTGGGGCAAATGGGCGCGACGCCAGGACATCTCCTGCTACCGCGTGTACGACCGCGACATCCCCGAGTTTCCTATCGCGGTGGACATCTACGGGCACAAGGCGCACCTGCAGGAATTCGACACCGGCTGGCTGTGCACGCCGGAGGAGCACTCGCAGTGGGTGGAAGGCCTGCGCCGGGCGACCGCCGAGGTGCTGGGATTGGCCCGTGAGGCGGTGGTGTTCAAGCTGCGCGAGCGCCAGCGCGGCATGGCGCAGTACGGCAAGATCGGTGTCCGGGGGGAGGACTTCGAGGTGGGCGAGGGCGGTCACCGCTTCGTCGTCAACCTGGAGGCGTATCTGGACACGGGGCTGTTCCTGGATCACCGCAATACGCGCCAAATGGTGCAGCAACGGGCGAGGGGGCGGCGTTTCCTCAACCTGTTCGCCTATACCGGGAGCTTTACCGTGTACGCCGCGGCGGGGGGCGCTACGGAGTCGGTCACCGTGGACATGTCCAATACCTACCAGGAATGGGCGCGCCGCAATTTTCGGCTGAACGGCCTGGATCCGGCCAAGCACCGGCTGGTGCGGGCCGATGTCTTTGCCTATCTGGAGGAAGCGGTGTCAAGGAGGGACCGCTGCGACCTGATCGTCATGGACCCGCCGTCTTTTTCCAACTCGAAGAAAATGCTCGATGTCCTGGACGTTCAGCGCGATCACGTGCGCTTGATCAATCAGTGCCTGCGTTTGCTCTCTCCCGGGGGGGAGTTGTTTTTTTCCACCAACCTGCGCAGTTTCCGCCTGGACGGCGACGCCCTCGCGCCCTGCGTGATCGAGGAGATATCCCATCTGACGGTGCCGGAAGACTATCGCAACAAGAAGATCCATCGTTGCTGGCTGATCGCCGGAGCGGCATAGGATTGCGGGCCAATCTTCGAAAAGACAGGGTTATGGTGTATATTGCGTGTTCATGGATGTTTCGTCTCGCCCCCCGCGCCGCGCCCCGGCAACCCTTATCGCACCCCGTGGTCCAAATTCGAGGAAATCGTGCCGCCTGCCCGCTCCGGTGAGCGTTTGCCGGCGTGCTAATGTGGAGTCAGTTTATGTCTTTTGAATCCCTCGGTCTTTCGGCCGAACTGTTGCGCGCCGTTGCGGACCAGGGCTATACCACGCCCACGCCGGTGCAAGCGCAGGCCATCCCGCTCATCCTCCAGGGCGTGGACGTCATGGCCGGCGCCCAGACCGGGACCGGCAAGACGGCCAGCTTTACCTTGCCCCTGCTGCACCGTCTGAGCCCCTTCGCCAACAGCAGCACTTCCCCCGCCAGGCATCCGGTGCGCGCCCTCATCCTGGTGCCTACCCGCGAGTTGGCGGTCCAGGTGGAGGAAAGCGTTCGCACCTACGGCAAATACCTGCCCCTGAGGTCGGTCGTGATCTACGGGGGGATAAATATCTCTCCACAGATCAAGGAGTTGCGATCAGGCGTGGAGATTCTGGTGGCGACGCCGGGGCGCTTGCTGGATCATGTGCAGCAGCGGACCGTGAACCTGTCCCAGGTCCAGATCCTGGTGCTGGACGAGGCCGACCGCATGCTGGACATGGGGTTCATTCCCGACATCCGGCGCATCATGGAACTCCTGCCCGGAGAGCGGCAGACTATGTTGTTTTCGGCCACCTTTTCCGAGGACATCAAGCGGCTGGCGGACCAGATCCTGCGCTCGCCCGTGCTGGTGGAGGTGGCGCGCCGTAACGCCGCCTCCGAACTGGTGGAGCAAGTGGTCCACCCGGTGGCCCAGGGGCGCAAATGCGACCTGCTGGAGCATCTGGTCAAGACCCAGGGTCTGCACCAGGTGCTGGTGTTCACCCGCACCAAGCAGGCTGCCAATCACCTCGGCCAGCAATTGGTGCGCAAGGGCATCGCCGCGGCGGCGATCCACGGGGACAAGACCCAGGCGGCCCGTATGCAGGCGCTGGAGGAATTCAAGCAGGGGACGGTGCAGGTCTTGGTGGGAACCGATGTCGCCGCCCGCGGATTGGACATCGACCAACTGCCTTGCGTGGTGAATTATGAGCTGCCCCACGTGGCGGAGGACTATATTCACCGCATCGGCCGCACCGGCCGTGCCGGAAGCACCGGTCGCGCCATATCGCTGGTGTGCGAGGAGGAAAGGAGGTACCTGGCGGACATCGAGCGGCTCATCAAGCGCAAGATCGACCAGGAAACCGTGCCGGGATTCGAACCCGGCGCGGCGAACGCGACCGAACCCGCGGGGAGCGGAAGGAGCCAGCGCGGCTGGGGGAGGGACGAAAGAACGCTGGCCGGGGGAGCTCCCGCGCGCCGTCCGATTGAGCGGCAAACCGCTCCGGCAGCGGCCTGGCAGCCCGACCTCGGCACGCGGGGCGCGACCGAAAGACCGGCCGAAGCCAGCCAGGCGATGCGGGGGCGCGAGAAGGGCAAGGAGATCGCGGCGTTGTTCCTGCCGCCAAAGCAGGCAGGGGACCGCGGCTAGCGGTCACCCGCGGGTAGGGTATTCACTGGTCGTCGTCTTCCAGCTTCTCATGGGGTGGATTGCCGTCGTAGACCAAGTTACGCCGCCGTTGCAGATACGCATCGCGCACGAACACGTAAGGGTCCAGCGCGGCCTCTTCCACCATTTTTTCCACGCCCAGGGCGCGCGCCCGGGCATCCACGGTCTCGGTGGCGACCAGCGAATTGCGCGTGGGCACCTGTTTGGTGTTCCACACCGGGTCCACATAGCTGTCCGCATACAGCCCGATGCTATCCCGCAGGGTGCTGGGCCCGAGGAAGGGAAGCACCAGATAAGGGCCGTTGCCTACGCCCCAGTAGCCCAGGGTCTGCCCGAAATCCTCGTTGTGCTTTTCCAGTCCCCAGCCGGTGGCCACGTCGAATATCCCGAGCACCCCGAACGTGCTGTTGAAGAACACCCGCGAGAAGTCGGAGGCCGTCCGGTCGAGTTTGAACTGCAGGAAGTCGTTTACCGTCACCACCACGTCTCCCAGGTTGCCGAAGAAGTTGCCCACGCCGGTGCGCACCGGGGACGGCACCACTTCCTTGTATCCCTTGGCTACGGGCTTCAACACCGCCTTGTCCACGGCGTCGTTGAACTTGTAAATGCCCCGGTTGACCGGCTCCAGCGGGTCGTAGCTGACCCCGTTGCTGGCACAGCCGCCAATGCAGAGCAGGGTGGCCGTGAGGGCGATGGTTGGCCGAATGGACATCATGGAGCGGGCTTCCTGTTGTTTTTGATGGAAATGATTATATCAGGCAAACCGGGCGGCTGAAACGGCTGAGCCTTCCACCGGATATCGGCCGTCTGTGAAGCGGCTTGAATATTTCCAACGGCGAGAACGGGGTCATGCTGCCAGCCAAAATAGGCTGGGGCACACGCTTGCACGGGCCGGGCGTTGACCGCAAAATGGAGGGTACGGGGTAACAATTCCCCGTTGAGCACCAGGAAGCCGGCCGGATACAGCGTATGGGATTGATCAAGGGACGTTTCACCTGCCTGGGACGGCTGGCCCGCCGTTGGCCTGTCTGGCTGCTTGCCTGGACCTTGTCGCTGGGGACCTCTTCAGCGCCGGCTGCGGCTTCGGCCGAATCCTTGCCCGACAGCGGGGCGATGGAGCAGTTTATCGACCGGATGGCCGGGCAGCACGACTTCGACCGTGGCGAGTTGCGGGCGATGTTCCGGCAGGCGCAGTTCCAGCCGGGGATTCTCAAGGCGATGGACCGGCCCGCCGAAGCCAAGCCATGGGACGTATACCGGCCGCTATTCGTCAATCCGGGCCGCATCGACGGCGGCGTCGAGTTCTGGCACGATAATTCGGTGGTCCTGGTGCGCGCCCGTGAGCAATACGGCGTGCCCGAGGCGATCGTGACCGCCATTATCGGGGTGGAAACCCGCTACGGCAGGAACACGGGCTCCTACCGGGTGATCGACGCGCTCACCACCCTGGCGTTCGGCTACCCGCCGCGGGCGGATTTTTTTCGCGACGAACTGGAAAACTACCTCCTGCTGAGCCGCGAGGAGGGAATGGACCCCTTGGCCATCAAAGGCTCGTATGCCGGGGCCATCGGGATCGGGCAATTCATGCCCAGCAGCTACCGTCGCTATGGGGTGGATTTCGACGGCAAGGGGCGGCGTGACCTGTATCACGACGTGGATGATGCCATCGGCAGCGTGGCCAATTATCTGATGGCCTACGGTTGGCAGCCCGGCCAGCCCGTGGCGGTTCCGGCCCGGATTCGGGGAGAGGGCTATGAGTCCCTGCTGCAAAGCGGGTTCGGGACCTGGCGCACGGTCGCGCAGATGAGGGAACTGGGCGTGACGCCGCAGGAGGAGGTGGCGGACGACCAGCAGGTGGTGCTGCTGAGGCTGGAAAGGTCGGGAGGGGCGGAATATTGGCTGGGCTTCAAGAATTTTTATGTGCTTACCCGATACAATCGCAGCGTGTACTATGCCATGGCGGTCTATCAGTTGAGCCGCGAGATAAAGGCCCAGCGCGCCGCTGCGCAGTCAAAGGTTGAGCCGTGAATGAAGGCTTGGTAATGCTTGCCTTGCTCGCCATCGGCTGGCTGTGGCTGGACGCGATGCGGGCGCGGGAGGCGGCCACGGCGCTCGGCAAGCGGCTGTGCGCCGCCGAGGATTTGCAATTCCTGGACGATACGGTGGCGATCGCCGGTTTGGGGCTCGGCCGCAACGGCCATGGCCACCTGGCGATCCGCAGGACTTACCGCTTCGAGTTCAGCGATACCGGCGACAACCGGCGCAGCGGGAGCATCACCATGCTCGGCGCCTGGGTGGAGGCGACCTACCTGGAACCGCACCGCTTCGAGGAGGAGCCGTGTCCGGCAGGCGCTACAGTGGTAGAAATACGACCGTTGCGAGGGTCTGAATGACGTGGGCGATGGAGCGGTTGGTTTTCTCCGCGACGATTTTCGCCATGGTGTCCTGCTCTGCGATGATCTTGCCGAATTCCCGTTCGAAGCTGAGATTGTGCACGGTCCCGCTGCCCTCGACGCCCCCGTTGGCGCACCCGCCACCGTTCCTGGTCGCCACCCTGCCAACGTGGGAGCCGGGAAAAGGAGGGTGCCGGGTATGACGAAAAGATCAACTTTTGGCAATATCGAGAAACTCCATTATGATTGGGGGGCCGTCCCGACCTGCTTGATGGCTGAATATCCCTGACTTGACCACAAGGAGGTACAAGATGCGAGGCATGTTGGCAGCAATGATCGTCATGATGCTGTCTGTGCCCGTCTGGGCGGGGGACAACGGCATTATTACCAAACCCAGCAAGTATTCCGTCGCGGATACCATCGGCCGGTTGGAAAAAGTGGTCAGGGCGAAGGGGTTTACCATCTTTGCCATGATCGACCACGCCGCCGCGGCGAAGCGGGACGGGCTCACCATGCCGCCGGCGCAACTCCTGATATTCGGCAACCCCAAGGGCGGCACCCCGCTCATGCTGGCAGCGCCTACCAGCGCCATCGACCTCCCGCTGAAGGCCCTGGCCTGGCAGGACGCCGCCGGCAAGGTGTGGCTGAGCTACAATACCGCGGAATACCTCAAGGAACGACACGATATCGGGGGCAAGGATGAGGCCATCAAACACCTTGACGGGGCGCTGGACGCAATGACCGCCAAGGCCCTTGAGTAGGGCCGGGGAGAAGGCGATGGCAGCCACGGTCGATATTCATGGCAAGCCGGTGCAAGTGGCCTGGACAGCGGCCGCGGAAAAAGAGCTGATGAAGCGCCGGTCGCCGCTGCTGGCGGAGATGGAGCTCTACTTCAGTTGCCTCATCAGGAAGAGGGTCCGCTTCCGTGATGGGATTGAGGGCGCCAAAGCGGCGGCTGTCAACGAGCACCTGCTGGTCGCCTTCCGTCCGGTAATGACCCAGACCTGCGCGGTGGGCGATACAGCCGGCACCCCGGCGCTCACCGAATTTCCCGTCGTCAACCCGAAGGCCTTCGTGCCCGACTGGCTCCGCCTTGATTTCCGGGGAGGCCAATGGGTGGGGGAATTCGGCTTCGAATGACGGCCGCGGGGACGCACTGAGCGGTACCCTCCGTATGACGCGACGGCCGAACCCTGGCACAATACGATTCGTTGGCTAGGAGCCTGTCGGACTTGAAGAATCGAAGCGAAGCGGGTCAGGCAGGCAAGCCGCGTAGCGGCTGCTCGCAAAATTCGGCTGGTCGAGGACAGATTTTGTCGATTTTGCAGGTCAATAGTCGTTCTATTGACCAAAAAAGCGGCGAAATATGGACCGGTCAGGCGGATTTGCAGCCGATTTCCTTTAAGTCCGACAGGCTCCTAGACTTCCCTTCAGCAACTCGTGTGGGCTGTTGCGGACGGGAAGGCAAGGCGTGCCATGGCAAGACGCACAGGCAGGAAGCGCTCCAGGAAAAGCGGCATGCCGCCCGGCTCCCTGATCCATATCGGCGAGCGCAAGAGCGACATGGGGTCAGTATTTCCCTGGTGCACTACGACGAACAGGCTGTTTCCGAACGGCTGAATGCGGTGACGAAGATGCTCCCCGTCATCACCACGGTGTTCATGCCTCTCACCCTGATCACCGGCATCTACGGCATGAATTTTCACTACAGGCCCGAGCTCGGCTGGCGCTGGGGCTATCCCGCGGTGTTGTTGGCCGTGTTTGCGATCAGCGCCGTCATGCTGATTTTTTTTAAGAAAAGGAAGTGGCTCTGATCCATGGCGTCCAATACCGAGATTATCCTGGCGGGCGACATCGGGGGCACCAAGACCCTGCTGCAATTGGCCGAATTCAGCGGCGGGCGTTGCGACGTCATCGACGAGCGGCGTTTTGACAGCGCTGCCTATGCCGGTCTCGGCCCCATGATCAAGGATTTTCTGGCCGCCCGCGGGGGGGTGGCGCCGCGTAGCGCCTGTTTCGGAGTGGCCGGGCGGGTCTCGGGCCGTACCGCCGACATCACCAATCTTGCCTGGCGGATAGATGCGGATGCCGTCGCCCGGGAATTCCGCATTCCCAAGGTGGCTCTGATCAACGACTTCGTGGCCGCCGCCAGCGGCATCGAGGCACTGACTGCGGCGGACCTGGCGGTCCTGCAGGCCGGCGAACCGGAGGAGCGCGGCCCGCGGGCGGTGATCGGGGCAGGGACAGGCCTGGGCGAGGGATATATGGTGTGGCAGGGCGATCACTACCGGGCCTTTCCCTCGGAGGGGGGGCATGCCGATTTCGCCCCCACGGACGAGCGCCAGATCGGGTTGTTGCGCTTCCTCCGGCGGAAGTTCGCCCGGGCGTCCTACGAGCGCGTCCTAGCCGGCCAGGGCTTGGTGGACATCTACGCATTCCTGCGGGACGCGGGGGCGGCGCCAGAATCCGCGGCGGTACTGCGGGCCATGCTGTCGGACGACCCTGCTGCCGTCATCTCCCACGCAGCGCTGGATGAGAGCGACATGCTGGCGGAGCAGGCCCTGGACATGTTCGTCGACATTTACGGGGCCCAGGCGGGCAACCTGGCGCTGACCGTGCTCGCCACGGGGGGTGTTTATGTGGCGGGGGGCATCGCTCCCAAGATCGTCGATAAATTGCGGCAAGGGGGCTTCATGCGTGCCTTTGTCGACAAGGGGCGCTTTTCCGGCCTGCTGGCCAGGGTACCCGTTCAGGTGGTACTCAACGCGAGGGTGGGCCTGCTCGGGGCGGCCCTGGTTGCCGGACGTCTGTAGGCCGCAACCGCTCTCAGCCGCCGGTCTGGGACATGAAACGCAGGATCTTCCCGGGCGCCTCACGGAATTCGTGGCGCTGGGGCTTCAGTTCGACCGCCGCACGGATTGCCGCTTCCAGCTCGGCATCGCTGGCGCCGCCGCGTAGCAGGGGGCGGAACCGGAAGCTTTCCTCCTGCCCCAGGCACATGTACAGCGTCCCGTCCACCCCCAGCCGCACACGGTTGCAGGTATCGCAGAAGTGTTGCGAGATGGGGGTGATGAATCCCACGGTGAATGCGCCGTCGCGCGTTTGCAGATAGCGGGCGGGACCGCCTCCGGGCAGGGCCGCCGGGACCAGCCCGAACCTTTCCTGCAGGCGCTGTCGCGCGGTTTGCAGGTCCAGATAGCCGGCATTCCTGCCGGTTTCCCCCATGGGCATGGTCTCGATCAGACGCAGGACGAAGCCGTGGTCGATGCAGAAGGCCGCCATTTGATCGATCTCGTCATCGTTGACGGCCTGCATCACCACCATGTTGACCTTGATGGGAGCAAACCCCGCCGCCTTGCCGGCCATCAGCCCGGCCATGATCTTGTCCAGCACCGCCCGCCCGTTGATGCGCTCGACCCGCTCCGGCCGCAGGGAGTCCAGGCTCACGTTGATGCGCGAGACCCCGGCCTGTTTCAACTGCGTGGCGTGGCGCGCAAGCTGGGTCGCGTTGGTGCTCAGGGAGAGGTCCTCGATGCCGGGCAGGGTACTCAGCCGTCCGGCCAGTTCCGGCAGATTGCGGCGCAGCAGGGGTTCGCCGCCGGTCATCCGTACCCGCCTGACGCCGAGCCTGCCGAAAGCGGCCACCAGGCGTTCCGTCTCGCCGAAGGTGAGCCAGTGCTCCGGCTCCTCGAAACCATGGAACCCTTCCGGGATGCAATAAGTGCAACGCAGGTCGCACCGGTCCGTGACCGAGAGGCGCAGGTATTCGATGCGCCTGCCGAACCCGTCCGTCAGATGCCGTTCGACGTCACCCATGGTTACCCACCTTTGCCGGCGTTTATGGTAGAGTATCGTTGTATACGCTGGAATATAACACTAACCGGGCGGATGTCAATCATTGCCGGTTGCGGGGAAACGGCGGCGCTCTCCCGGCGCCGGAAACAAGACGCAGCGGCATGGTTGCGGGAGGCAGGGAAAGGATGAGGCTATTCGGCTTTGCCGGCTATTCCGGCAGCGGCAAGACGACGCTCATCGAGCAGTTGATCCCCATCTTCGTCGCGGGAGGCCTGAAGGTCTCCCTGATCAAGCACGCGCATCACGATTTCGACGTGGACCAGCCGGGCAAGGATTCCTACCGTCACCGCAAGGCGGGGGCGAGCGAAGTGCTGGTGACATCGAGCCGGCGCTGGGTATTGATGCACGAATTGGGGGGAGAGCCGGAGCCGGTCCTGGCCCGGCAGTTGGCGCATTTTTCCCCCTGTGATCTGGTTCTGGTGGAAGGGTTCAAGAAAGAAGGCATCCCCAAGCTGGAGGTGCACCGGCCCGCGGTCGGCAAGCCACTCCTGTTTCCCGGGGACCCGCATATCGTCGCCGTGGCGTCCGACGCGCCGCTCTCCGCGCCGCTGCCGCAGTTGGACCTCAACCGGGCGGATCTGGTCGCCGATTTCATTTTGAAATATTTGGGTATCGTCAAATGAGCAATATCGCCCGTCCGAACAACGCGCCGCTGCTGAGCATGGACGAGGCGTTGTCCGCCCTGCTCGCGCGGGCGCGGCCCGTCAGCGCCGTGGAGAAGGTGGAAACCCTAAACGCCTTGGGGCGCATCGTGGCCGAACCGGTGGCCTCGCCGCTTGCGGTGCCACCCTTCGACAACAGCGGGATGGACGGCTATGCGGTGGCCTGCGCCGATCTCGACGCCGGCGGGGCGACCCGCCTGCGGGTGGCGCAGCGCATCGCCGCCGGCGGAATGGGCGAGCCTTTGGCGCCGGGGAGCGCCGCCCGCATTTTCACCGGGGCCCCGGTCCCGCCCGGTTCCGATGCCGTGGTGATGCAAGAGTATTGCTCGGTGGAGGGCGACAGGGTGGTGATCAACCATCCGGTGCCTCCGGGCGCCAATATCCGCCGGATGGGAGAGGACATCGCCGCCGGCGCCGAAATCCTCGCCCCCGGTACCAGGATCCGGCCCCAGGAAATGGGCCTCGCGGCTTCCGTGGGGATCGGCCGTCTGCCGGTCTATCGCAGGCTGCGGGTGGCCGTGTTCTTTACCGGCGACGAACTGGTGATGCCCGGGGAAGCGTTGCATCCGGGGCAGATCTACAACTCCAACCGCTTCGTCCTCGGCGGCCTGCTGCAGGCCCTCGGCTGCCAGGTCACCGACTACGGCATCGTGCCGGACAAACTGGCGGCGACCTCCGAGATCCTTGCACGGGCGGCCCGGGATGCCGATCTGGTGGTGACCAGCGGCGGCGTGTCGGTCGGGGAGGAAGACCACGTCAAGGCCGCGGTGGAGCAGGTCGGCCGCCTCGACCTGTGGCGCATCGCGATCAAGCCGGGCAAGCCCCTGGCCTTCGGTACCGTGGGCGACGCGTTCTTCGTCGGTTTGCCGGGTAACCCGGTTTCCGCTCTGGTCACCTTCTGCCTGCTGGTACGGCCCTTTCTGCTGCGCTGCCAGGGGGCGCGCGAGGTTCTCCCGAAAAGCTATCCGGTGCGTGCGGAGTTCGACTGCGGGAAGCCGGACAAGCGGCGCGAATTCTTGCGTGCCCGGCTCGGCAGGGACGCGGGCGGGGTCATCGGCGCCACGCTTTATCCCCACCAGGGATCGGGCGTGCTGACTTCCACGACCTGGGCCGACGGCCTGGTGGAGATCCCCGCCGGGGCGACCGTCCGGGCTGGAGAGGTGGTGAGGTTTATTCCTTTTTCCGAACTGATCTAGGATGCGGTAATGGTGAAAGTACTGTATTTTGCCCGCTTGCGCGAGGCGTTCGGGCGTTCCGAGGAGCAGGTCCAGTTGCCGCAGCCGGTGACGGACGTGGCATCCTTGACCCAGTGGCTGCGTGGGCGGGGCGGGGTATGGGAAAGCGAACTGGCGCCGGGCAAGACGGTGCGGGTAGCGGTCAACCAGGCCATGGCCGACGGGGGCAGCGCCCTGCACGACGGGGACGAGGTGGCGTTCTTTCCGCCGGTGACCGGGGGGTGAACATGACGGTTCGGGTACAGACCGAGGATTTCGACGTAGGCGGCGAATTGGCCCGGCTGCGCAGCGGCAATCCGAAGATCGGCGCCATCGCCAGTTTCGTCGGCCTGGTGCGCGACGTGGCCGACGGGCAGGCGGTATCGGAGATGACCCTGGAGCACTATCCTGGGATGACCCGGAAGGCGCTGGAGGAGATCGTGGCCGAGGCCGCAGGGCGCTGGGACATCTACGATACCCTGGTGATCCACCGGGTGGGCGGGCTCGGGCCCACGGACCAGATCGTGCTGGTGGCGGTGGCGAGCGCCCACCGGGGAGACGCGTTCTCCGCCTGCGAGTTCATCATGGACTATTTGAAGACCCGGGCGCCGTTCTGGAAAAAAGAGCAGACCGCCGCAGGCGCGCGCTGGGTCGAGGCGCGGGAAAGCGACGCCCATGCCGCGCAGCGCTGGGGCGGCCGGTGACGGCGGACGGGGCGACGGCCGGGCGCAGGCGGCCCGCCATCCGCGTCCTGTTGGGCTCCGCCATTGCCATGGGCCCGGGCAAGGCGGACCTGCTTCAGGTCATCGAACGGGCCGGCTCCATATCCGCCGCGGCGCGGGAGATGGGCATGTCCTACCGGCGTGCGTGGCTGCTGGTGGACGCGATGAACCGCTGCTTTCGCGATCCCCTGGTGGATACCGCCACCGGCGGACCCGGAGGCGGCGGGGCCAGGGTCACCGAGTTCGGCCGGGAAGTCCTGCGGCGCTACCGGCAAATGGAGGAAAAGGCGACCGTCTGCGTGGCGGCGGAGATCGCCGAGTTCGGCACCCTGATGGCGGAGCATCGGCCGCCGCGGTAGGCCGCGGTCAGCGGCTTGCGTCTTGCCCCAGAAATTCTTCTCCTTGCAGGGCCAGGGTCCCGGACCGACCGGGGACCTCGTCCATGAGCACTTCGTGGCGCGGCAGATTTTTCCGGTCGAGGGCGGCGAAGTATTCCTTCATGGAAACCAGTTCGTAGCCTTGCGCCTGCCAGCCCTTCAGCAGTTCCTCCAATATCCCGGTCAGTCTCATGCCCTCCAGTTCCGCGTGCAGGGTGAATACATGGCCCGCGGCGGGCGGCGTGGCGCTCAGTTGGAGCAGGTGCTGCGCCACGTTTTCCTGGGTCACCGGGCCCACTCCGATCAGTTCGTCCAGGGTGGGCAGGGTGGTGGGCAGTTGGGGACAGTCGATGATCTCCGCGTTGAAAATGGGGATGAATGGGTGGCTGCCCCGGGTGTCGCTGCAATAATCGAAACCGAGCCGCTGCTCAAGGCGCAGGGCGTGGGCATTGATCTGCCAGCCGGCGGCGCCGTGGGTGCGGGGCGGCTCGCCGAATATCCGCTCGAAGCGCTCCACGGCGCGCATCATCTCGCGCCGCGTCCAGACAGCGTCCCGCGAGGCGACATGATCCTGCCATTTCACGTGGTCGTAGCAGTGGATGCCGACCTCGAATCCGGCGTCCTTGACCCCGCGCAGGATGTCCCCGCAGCGCTTGCCGATGTCCGGGCCGGGCAGCAGGGTGCCGTAGAGCAGGGTCTTCAGGCCGTAGTGCCGCAGCACGGAGGTGCGGGAGACCTTTTTCATGAATCCAGGCCGGAAGGCCCGCTTGATGGCGCGGCCGGTGTGGTCGGGGCCCAGGCTGAACAGGAAGGTGGCGCCGGCGTTATGGCGCTGCAGCAATTCCACCAGGCGCGGCACGCCTTCCCGGGTGCCGCGCAGGGTGTCCACGTCGATCTTGAGGGCGAGTTTCATGGGGTCGGAGAACTACCGGGGCCGCGGCAGGAGAACCATACAGCTCCCGGCCGAGAAGGTCGGCCGGGATCGCGCTTAAATTCTATTCCACCAGCTTGCGGGCCTCCGCCACCTGGCCGCGGTAGGCGTCGAAGATGTGCTTGAGGGCGTGTTCCATGCTCACCTGGGGCTTCCAGTCCAGGTCGCGGCAGGTGTTCTCGATCTTGGGCACCCGGTTCTGTACGTCCTGGTAGCCCTTGCCGTAATAGTCCCCGGAGGAGATTTCCACCGTGTGCACCTTGGCGGCGCTGTCCCGGTATTCCGGATAGGTCATGGCCAGGTCCAGCATCATCTTCGCCAGTTCCTTGACGGAGAAGTTGTTGACCGGATTGCCGATGTTGTAGATCTGACCGCTGGCCACCCCGTTCTTGTTCTCGATGATCTTCATCAGGGCGGCGACGCCGTCGTCCACATAGGTGAAGGCCCGTTTCTGCGTGCCGCCGTCCACCAGCTTGATGTCCTCGCCGCGTACGATGTGGCCCAGAAACTGGGTGATGACCCGGGAGCTGCCCTCCTTTGGGGTGTGGATGCTGTCCAGCCCGGACCCGATCCAGTTGAACGGGCGGAACAGGGTGAAGTCCAGCACCCCTTGCATGCCGTAGGCCCAGATCACCCGGTCCATCAACTGCTTGCTGCAGGAATAGATCCAGCGCGGCTTGTTGATGGGCCCCAGGATCAGCTCGGAGTTGTCCGGATCGAATTCCGCGTCCCGGGACATGCCGTACACCTCGGAGGTGGAGGGGAACAGGATGCGCTTGTCGTACTTGACGCACTGGCGCACGATGGGCAGGTTGGCCTCGAAGTCCAGTTCGAATACCTTGAGCGGCTCCTTGACGTAGGTGGCCGGGGTGGCGATGGCCACCAGGGGCAGCACCACATCGCACTTCTTGATGTGGTATTCGATCCATTCCTTGTTGATGGTGATGTCGCCTTCGAAGAAATGAAAGCGCGAGTTGCCTTGCAGGTCGGCGAGCCGGTCACTCATCATGTCCATCCCGTACACCTCCCAGTCGGTGGTGTCGATGATGCGCTTGCTGAGATGGTGGCCGATAAATCCGTTGACGCCGAGGATCAATATCTTTTTCATTGCGGTTCCTTCCGGACAGCGTGTCGTGCTGTGTGTTTAAAATTCAAATAAGGGCTCGCCCCGTTCTCTTCGTTTAGGCCCCCAGCGGCAGCGGGCCGCCGCCGTACCGGGCCGTGAACCGTTCCGGGCCCATGGGCTCGCCGTCCAGTTCGAAGGCCAGCACCCGCAGCACGTTGCCGTCGGCGCATTGCGCATAGCAGCGCCCTTCTTGGCAGAAGAATCCGGGGGTGCCTGGCGCCGCCTGCCGGACCGGGTCCAGCATGGTGCGCAGGATGCGCATCGGCCTGCCCGCCAGGGTGGTGTAGGCGCCGGGATAGGGAGGGGCCACGGCGCGCACCAGGTTGTGTATGATCAGGGCGCCCCGGGACCAGTCGATTTTACCATCTTCCGGGCGCCTCCCGCCAAAGTATGAGCCCTTGGCCAAGTCCTGGGGGATGGCTTTTGCGCTGCCGTCCAGCAATCGGGGCAGGCAGCGGCTGAGGGCAATCTCCGCGGCGCAGGTCACCTTGTGGAACACCTCCAGGGCGGTGTCGTCGGGCAGGATGGGCACCGCCTGTTGGGCCACCACGGGACCGTCGTCCGGTTTTTCCGTCATGTAGTGCAGGCTGGCGCCGGTTTCCCGTTCGCCCTGGATGATCGCCCAGTTGACCGGGACCCGGCCGCGGTACTTGGGGAGCAGGGAGCCGTGCATGTTGAGGGCGCCGCGCTTGGGCAGCCCGAGCAACGCCGTCTTGAGCATGTGGCGGTAATAGAAAGAGAAGATGAAATCCGGTTCAAGGGCGGCGATTCGTTGCAGCAGCTCCGGCCGGTCGGGGTCTGCCGGGGTGATCACCGGGATGTCGTGGCGCCGGGCCAGTTCGGCTACGCTCTCGAACCAGATGTTTTCTTCCGGGTTGTCCTGGTGGGTCACCACCAGCGGCACCTCCACCCCGTGGGCCAGCAGCACGGCCAGGCAGCGGACCCCTACGTTATGGTAGGCAAACACTACGGCTCGGGTCATCGGGCTTCCTTGCTTTTCCCCGCCACGGTCGTTCCGGGGACCCTTGCGCCGCGCCCGCCCCGGGGCTGCGCCTGCCGTGGCGCGGCGCACACACCCACGTTGTGGTAGGCGAATACCACCGCGCGGCTCATTCCTCCCGCTCCAGCAGCGCCTGGATCAGATAGCGCGGGCGATGGCGCACCTGCTGGTAGATGCGGCCCACGTATTCCCCCAGCAGGCCGATGCCGAACAGCATGATGCCGATCAGGAAGAAGGTGATGGCGAACAGGGTGAACACACCCTGCACCTCGGGGCCGACGATCAGGCGGCGCAGCACCAGATAGACCACGAACAGGGCCGACAGCAGGGACAGGGCGATGCCCGCCAGGGAAAACATCTGCAACGGCACCACGGAGAATCCGGTGACCAGGTCGAAGTTCAGGCGGATCAGGCTGTACAGGGAATACTTGGATTCTCCGGCCTCGCGCTCGGCGTGGGCCACCTCGATTTCCGTCGGCCGGCTGGCGTAGGTGTAGGCCAGGGCGGGGATGAAGGTGTTGACCTCCTTGCTCTGGTTGATGGCGTCCACGATGTGCCGGTCGTAGCCCCGCAGCATGCAGCCCTGGTCGGTCATCTTGATCCGGGTGATGCGTTCCCGCACCAGATTCATCAGCCTGGAGGCGTAGCGCCGCCACCAGGTGTCCCGGCGCCGCTGGCGGATGGTTCCCACGTAGTCGTATCCCTCCTCCAGCTTGGCCACCAGCTTGCCGATCTCTTCCGGGGGGTTTTGCAGGTCCGCATCCAGGGTGACAATCCGCTGGCCGCGGCACAGGTCGAACCCGGCCATGATCGCCATGTGCTGGCCGAAGTTGCCGTTGAGCAGCACCACCCGGGTGGTGTCCGGGCGCCGCTCGAACTGCTCCCGCAGCAAGGCGGCGGAGCGGTCCCTGCTGCCGTCGTTGACGAATACCACCTCATAGCGGCGCCCCAGGGTGTCCAGGGCGGGATAGAGCCGGGCGAACAGGGCGGACAGCCCCTGCTCCTCGTTGTAGACCGGGATGACGACCGACAGTTCCGGATGGTTCATGGCTTGCTGCTAGGAATTAAACGGGAAATCATACACGGACGCGGCGGGGGCGAACAAGCGGCTATGCCCCTCCCAGGATTTCCCCCAGCGCCTGGCACACCCGGTCTACGTCGGCGAACTCCATGGCGGGGAACAGGGGCAGCGTCACGGTCTCCCGGCCGATCCGCTCGGCATGGGGGAAATCCCCCTCCCGGTAGCCCAGTTGGCGGTAGAGGCTGAACAGGTGCAAGGCGGGGTAGTGGATGCCGACCCCGATCTCCCTCTGATGCATCGCCTTGACGAACTGCTGGCGGGTGATGCCCAGTTGCTCGAACGGGATCAGCGGCGCGAACATGTGCCAACTGTGCCCGGCTTCGCGCCGCGGCAGCAGGCAGGACGGGGCGGCGGGAAAGCGCTCGAAATAGCGCGCCACCAGTTCCCGGCGCCTGGCGTTGAAGCCGTCCAACTGGCGCAACTGCCCCAATCCCACCCGGGCTGCGACGTCGGAGAGGTTGTACTTGCCGCCGGCCAGCAGCACGTCCTGGTTGCCTTCCTCGTCCTTGGCCTGGCCGTGGAAACGCAGCAGCTCCATCCGCTTGATCTCGTCGGGGTCGGTCAGGCACAGGGCGCCGCCCTCGATAGTGGTCATGTTCTTGTTGGGGTGGAAGCTGAACGACACGATGTCGCCGAAGCTGCCGATCTTCCGTCCCTTCCATGCGGAGCCGATGGCGTGGGCGGCGTCCTCGATCACCCGCAGGCCGTGTTTTCCCGCCAGGGCGTAGAGGGCGTCCATGTCCAGCGGCAGGCCGGCGAAATGCACCGGCATGATGGCGCGGGTGTTGGGGGTGATGGCCGCCTCCACCTGATTCAGATCGATATTGCGGCTGTTGAGGTCCACGTCCACGAACACCGGCCTGGCCCCCACCCGCAGGATCACGTTGGGAGTGGCGGCGAAACTCATGGCCGGGGTGATCACCTCGGCCCCCGGGCCGATGCCGCATACCTGCAGCGCCACTTCCAGGGCGCCGGTGGCGGAGGTGAAGGCGCGTACCGGGCGCCCCTCCAGGTATCCGGACAGGGCCGCCTCGAACGCCTGCACTTGGGGGCCGCTCGCCAGCCAGCCGGAGCGCAGGGTTTCCACGACGCCCTGGATGGTGTCCTCGTCCAGGGTGGGGCGGGTGAAGGGCAGGTAGCTCATGGGGTGCTCCTCGGAAGGTCAGCTTCGCGCTACGATGTAGACGCCGACGATGATGAGTCCGATGCCCGCCAGGCGGGTCAGGCTCACCGCCTCGCCGAACAGATACCAGGCGGCGACGGCGTTCACCACGTAACCGATGGAGAGCATGGGATAGGCCACGCTCACCTGCACCCGGGACAGCGCCATGATCCACACCACCACGCTCACCACGTAGCAGGCCAGACCGCCGGCAATGTGGGGCTCGGTGGCCAGCCTCAGACCCACCGGCAGGATGTTGTCCCGGGTGAAGGCAAAGGCGCCCACGCTGTTGGTGCCCGCCTTGAGCAGCAACTGGGCCCCGGCGTTGAGCAGCACCCCCAGCAGGATCAGGCTGAAGCTCAACAGGTTCATGGCGTCTTCACCACCACCCGGCGGGTGTCGCTGGCGATGACCTGCATCGGCAGTCCCTGTTTTTCCAATTGCCGGTACATGTCCGGCTCCATGAAGGCCAAGGCGTAGGGTTGCTTGCGCCAGATGCCCTCGAAGGTGGCGACATCCGGTATCCATTTTTGCGGTTCCTGCTTCAGGCCGAAGGCCATTTCGTCCTGGAAGGCCACCAGGGTCAGCGTCCGGTGGATGTAGGGGGGCAGGGTCTGGGGATAGGTCCCCACGCTGTAGAAAGGGATGCCGGGCTTCAGGTAGGGCTCGATCCGCTGCGCGATGTAGTAGGACGAGCTGGCCGGGGACAGGCTGTCGTGGCCGGTGAGGACGAGCTGGCCGGCGATCAGGCTGCCGATGGCGAGCGCCACCACCGCCCGGCGCACATCTTGGCGATGGCTGAAATACATGCTTGCGGCAGCGGCCAGCAGCCACACCGCCGCCGCCGCCCACAGCCAGTAGACGTAGCGTTGGTAGAGCGCGACCGGGACCTCGGCGCTGGCGAAACGGGTGACCTCGGGCGCCAGCCCCAGACCGGCGGCAGCCAGCAGCAGGATCGGCAGGGTCTGCCAGAACAGGGTGCGGGGCCGAATATGGGCCAGCCGCTCCCCGATTAGCAAGGCGAGCGCCGGGAAGATGGGCAGGATGTAGGAGGGCAGCTTGGAGTCCGACAGGGAGAAAAAGACGAAGATGAAGACCGTCCACAGCCACAGAAAATGCTTGACCTGGAACGTGCGCCGTTCCCCTTCCCGCCGCCAGCCGCCCAGCAGCACATCGAACAGCATGGCGAGCCACGGCAAAATGCCCAGCAGCAGGATGGGGATGAAGGTGTACCAGGGATGGTAGCGGCCGGCCGACTTGGTGAGAAAGCGCTCGAAATGCTCGTGGATGAAGAAGAAATGGAAGAACTCCGGATTGACCAGGGAAACCGCCACCAGCCACGGCGCGGCCAGGGCCAGGAACAGGGCCAGGCCGCCCGCCAGGTGCAGCCGTTTCCACAACGCGAAATCCCGCTGCAGCAGGGTGTACAGCACCAGTATCGCCCCCGGCAGGACGATGCCTATCAACCCCTTGCTCAACACCGCCAGCGCCAGGCTGGCCCAGGTCAGGTACATCCAGAGGCGGTTTTCCCGGGGTCCGGCGGACGGCCGCTGGGCCAGCAGGAACGCCATGAGCCCGGCCCCCATGAAGAACGTGACCCCCATGTCCAGGGTGTTGATGTGCCCGATCAGCACATACAGCAGGCTGCTGCCCAGCACCAGGGCGGAATAGAGCGCGGCCTCCCGGCCGAACAGCCTGCCGGCGGCGAAATAGGCGAACAGGATGCCGAGGAAGCCGGTCAGGCCGCTCCACAGGCGCGCGGTCCACTGGTGCTGGCCGAACAGCTCGTAGGCGCCGGCCGTGGCCCAGTATTGCAGGGCGGGCTTTTCAAAATACTTGATGCCGTTGAGCCTGGGGGTCAGCCAGTCCCCGCTGGCCACCATCTCTCGCGGAATCTCGGCGTAACGGCCCTCGTCGGGCCGCACCAGCTTGCGGTATTCGAGGTTGCTGAACCAGATCAGGGCGGCAACTAGGAGCAGCAACAGCAGGTTGCGGCGGCTGACGGGCGGCGAAAATCCCATTAAGCGGTATTTGATTGGTGAGTGGGCTGAGGGCGCAAGTATAGCATTCCCCCACTTCCTGGCATAGGTCGCGCCTTAACCCGCCCGCCGCCCGGACGGCAGGGCGAGGGCGGCGATTCCCAGGGCCACGGCGAACCACAAAGTGGCCAGCCGGATCAGCAGGGTGGCGGCGACCGCATCCGGCTGCGCCATGTGATTGATGACCAGCAGGGCGACCATGGTGACCTCCGCTCCGCCCAGCCCGCCAGGGAGGAAGCTCACCGCGCCCAGCAGCATGGAAAAGGCGTGGATGAACAGGGCGGTCCGCAACGGGATATCGCCGCCCAGGGCGTGCAGGATGTAGTACAGGGCCAGCCCTTCGGCCCTCCAGGCCACCAGGCCCAGCACGATGCCCAGCAGCAGCACCGGCAGCCGGAAGCAGCGCCGGGAATGGAGCACGACGTCCAGCAGCCCGCCCACCAGGCGCGCCGGCCTCCGAGGCAGCCTGGCCCGCGCCAGTCTTTTCAGCGCCTGCAGCCACCGGCTGTTTTGCAGCAGCGCCAGCCCCAGGACGATGAACAGGGCGAGCAGCGCCACCCCATTTTGCGCCGCGGGGTAGAGCCATAACCCGAAGGCGGCCAGCATGGCCATGCTGATCAGGTTGGAGAAGTGTTCCGAAAACAGGGCCGCCAGGCTTTCCGGGAAGGGCACGCCGTGCGCCTTCAGGAACACGCTGCGGATAGTCTCACCCGCCTTGCCGGGCACGATGGTGAGGCCGAAACCGGCCAGGTAGATACGCAGGCCGGGCCGCCACGGCACCGGGTGGCCCAGCAGGGCCAGGTACTTCTGCCAGCGCAGGAAGCGCACCCCGTAGTTGATCAGGGACAGGGCCAGGGCCAACGCGCTGCCCGCCAGGCCCACTTGCGAGATGCCGTGGGCCACGCCGCGCCAGCCGGCCCACAGGGAGAAGGCGAGGTAGCCCGCGGCGCTCGCCAGCACGATCAACAACAGTACCCGGAAGGGCCAGCCCCGCAACAGCGCGGACCCGGCAGGGGACACCGGGGCCTTCACCCGATCAGCCACAGGGTGATGGCGAGCCAGGCGGCCATCACCGCCAGCAGATGGGGGTCCCGCGCCAGATCGCGGGAAGGGTCGCCGCCGCCGCTCTGATGGTGCAGCAGATAGATGTAGCGGAAGATGCCGTACATCACGAACGGAACGGTGTAGATCAGGTGGGACGTGCCGTGGGCATGCGCCGTATCCGGGCTCATGGTGTACAGGCTGTAGCTCATGATCACACCCGCGGCGGTGATTCCGATCATCTTGTCCAGGAGCACCGGGCTGTAGTGCTCCAGCACCTTGCGGTGGCGCTTCCTGTCCTGGGCCAGGGAGATGATCTCGGCCCGGCGCTTGGTGAAGCCGAGGAACAGGGTCACCATCAGGCCGCACAGCAACAGCCACTGGGACGGGGGGATGCCCACGCCCACCGTCCCGGCGAGGATGCGCAGCATGAACCCGGCCGCGATGATGAAGACGTCCAGGATGACCACGTGCTTGAGGCCGAAGGAATAGGCCAGATTCATCCCCCAGTAGCCCACGATGATGAACAATACGCCGGGGGACACCCAGTAACTCAAGGCGACGGCCGATGTCCCCAGCAGTGCGGCCAAGACGGCGGCCGTCCCAAGGGATACGGCACCGGAGGCCAGGGGCCGGTTTCTCTTCGCCGGGTGGTGGCGGTCCTGCTCCCGGTCGGAGAGGTCGTTGATGATGTAGACGCAACTGGAGATGAGCGAAAACGCGATCGCGGCCGTCACTACCCGGTAGACCAGCGCCGGGTCGTGCCAGGCATGGCCGAACAGCAGCCCGGTGAACACGAAGCCGTTCTTGACCCACTGTTGGGGGCGCATCTGGCGCATCAGGGCGACGGCGCGGCTCATGGGGTTTCGCCTTGAGGCATGCGGCGGAAATAGGCATAATCGGCCCTCAACAGCAATTCCCGGTCGCCCCGGCTGTCGCCGTAGGCATACAGTATATGGCGCTCCAGCGGCCCCAGCAGTTGCTCCAGCCGGGCAACCTTCTCCGCTCCGAAGCAGTTGGCCCCCGCCAGGCGGCCGGTCGCGGTGCCGTCGTCGGAGATCTCCAGGCGGGAGGCGATGACATGGTCGAATCCCGCCTGTTGCCCCCAGGGCTCCAGGTAGAGTTCCAGGGAGGCGCTCACCAGCACGCAGCGGTGCCCTTGCCGCCGGTGCCAGTCCAGGCGGGCCAGGGCGTCGGGGCGCAGCAGGCGCGGCAGGCCGCGTTGGGCGAACCGGCGGGCGTTGTCCTGCAAGGCCCGGAGGGGATGGCCGGCGAGAAAGGCCGTGAGCAAGCGTTCCTTCGCCATATCGTTTGGGATGCGGCCCAGGGCGTAACGTCCCAGCGTGGGCATCAGCGCCGCAAGGCGTCCGGAAAACCGCAGGGGCCCGGCCAGGTGCAGCAGGAAGGGCAGAAGGCTGTCGCGGCGGGTAAGGGTGCCATCGAAGTCGAACGCCGCGATGACGGTTTTTTCCGGCGTGGCCATGTCACAGCTTCAGGCGTTTGAAGACGGTCTCGGGGATGTGGACGATGATCAGCATGATATAGCGCCAGAACCAGGGAAGGTAAAGCACATCGCCGCCCTTGTCCAGGGCGCCCGCGATGCGCTCCGCCACGTAGTGGGGGGAGGCCACCAGGAACAGGCCCGGCATGCCGAAGGTCATGGCGGTGTCCACGAATCCCGGCTTGACGGTGATCACCCTCACGCCCTTCGGGAACAGGCGGTTGCGCAACCCCTGCAGATAGAGGGAGAGGGCGCCCTTGGCGGCGCCGTAGACGTAGTTGCTCTGCCTGCCCCGATCTCCTGCCACCGAGGAGATGCCGATGATGAAGCCCCGCCCCCGGGACTCGAAGTAGTCGGCGGCGTGCCCCAGGATGGAAGCGGCCCCGGTGAAGTTGCGGGCGATGACCGCCGCACCTGCGGAGAAATCCCGGGCGGCGACCTGGTCTCCCAGATGGCCGAAGGCCAGCAGCAACCCGTCCAGCCCCCCCATCTCTTCCGTCACGCCGTCCAGGAAGGCCCGGTGGCCGTCGGTGGCCTCGGCGTCGAACCGGCCGTATTTGACCTCGGTGCCGTGACGTATCTCCAGGTCCGCCGCGATGCGCCGCAGTTCTTCCATATCCCGGCCCGCGCAATAGACGCGGTAACCCCGGGCGGCGAAGGCATGGGCACTGGCCCGGGCGATGGCGGAGGTGGCGCCGAGGATCAGGACCGATTGGCTCATTCTTCTTCCCCCATGGCGAGGCGGCGGGACAGGCTGGAACTGAAGCTGCCCTCCGGGTCGAGGGCGCGCTTGATCTCCAGCCACTCCGGATAGCGGGGATACATGGCGCGGAACGCGGCCGGGGAGAGACGGGCATCCTTGGCCAGGTACACCCGGCCGCCGTGGACCAGCACCGTGCGGTCCAACTCGTCCAGCAGGGCGAACACCCCGGGGTCCCGCAGCGGCAGATCCAGGGCCAGGGTATAGCCCGCCGTGGGGAAGGACAACAGGCCCCGGCCCTGGGGCCCGAAACGCTTGAGCACCGCCAGGAAGGACGGGCGGCGGCTCGCCGCCAGCCGCTCCAGCAGGGCCTTGATGCCCTGGAACGCCTCCGCCGTTGGGATGGCGCACTGGTACTGCAGGAAGCCCCGCTTGCCGTACATGCGGTTCCAGTGCAGCAGGCCGTCCAGGGGGTAGAAAAAAGACTCGTAGCCGGCCAGGAAGCGTCCTTTCCCTCCTTGCCGCCGATAATAGAGTGCGTTGAAGGCACGCACCGTCCAGGGGTTCAGTACCCGGCCGGGAAGGTCGAAGGGCAAGCTGTGCCGGCGCTGCGGGCGGTGCTCCAGGGGGATGGCGCGCAGGGCGGAGGGCAGTTCGTCCGGGGCGGCGTGGTGGCCCGCCATGGCGATCCCCCGCCCCAGGTCCCGGCCGGCGGCCAGGCAGTCGACCCAGGCCACGGTGTAATGGTCGTCGAAGGACGGTTCCAGCAGATGGAACATCTGTTCCAGGTCCCGGGCCGGGCGGTGCTGCACGACCACGTGGGCGCTTTCCAGGGGGGCGAGCCTGAGGGTCACCTCGCCGATGAGGCCGGTCAGGCCCATGCCGCCTATTGTGGCCCAGAACGCATCGGGATGCTCCTGGGGCGAGCAGGGGAGGCGGTTGCCGTCCGCCAGGATCAGCTCCAGCCCCAGCACGTGGTCGCCGAAGGAGCCGTCGCGGTGGTGGTTCTTGCCGTGCACGTCGGCGGCCACGCAGCCCCCCAGGGAGGCGTAGCGGGTGCCGGGGGTCACCGCCGGAAACCAGCCCCGGGGTATCGCCACCGCCAGCAATTCCTCCAAAGTCAGCCCGGCCTCGGCGCGGACGACACCTCGCTCCCGGTCGAACGCCAGGAAGCGGTTGAGGCGTTCGCTCAGCAGCACCCGGCCGTTTTGGTTCAAGGCGGCGTCGCCGTAGCTGCGCCCCCGGCCGCGGGCGATCGCCGGGACGGCGCCGGGATGGAAGTCCCGGTAGCGGTCGGGGCGCTCCAGTTCGCAGGTGTGGACCGGGTAGCGCCCCCAGCCGCAGAGTTGGGTGGTCAAGGTAGCCATTGCGCCTCAGAGGTTATGAATAAACCTGCTGCGCGACCGGATTGCTTCGTTGCTCACTCGCTCACTCCTCGCCTATCCGTTTGATATGTCTTGTCGTTCACATCGTTCGCGCCTCGCACTCCGGCCGCTCGCGACGGTTTCTTCACAACCTCTCAACAGGGGTCATGGGGAAAGTACTTGGTACAGAAATAGCACGGCCCGTGGGGCAGGTAGGAGGGGATGCGGTAGTATTTGTCCCGGATCGGGCGCAACACCCTTTCCCGGTAGACAGGGTAGTTGAAGTCGCGCCCCAGTACCAGATAGAAGGTGGCGCCGCGAAGGGTGAAGGACTTGATTTCCATGGTGCGGAAATAAGGGGCGTATTGGACCGGGCTGGGAGGCGATTTGCCCAGCACCAGGATGTCGCGGCCGTCGAACCGGGAGAAGTCGGTGATCAGGTCGTCCTGCCTGGCATGGTAGGAGCCCTTGCCGAACACGAAGAAATATTTTCCGTAGTGGTAGGAGATGATGGCGGACGGGGTGTAGCCATCCGTGGCGAACAGATAGTCCTTCTCGTAGGGGCGCAGCCGCTGCACGACCCGGTCGGTGTCGAACATGAACACGATGCCGCCGTACAGCCGGGAGTGGCGCCAAGTCTCCATCGGCAGGGCCGCCACCGCCGCCACGATCAGCAGGTGGGCCAGGGAGAAATAGGCCATGAACTTGACGCTCTTCAGCAATTCCCGCTGGGTCAGGAACACGTAGGCCAGCAGGTAAAGGAAAGGGTAGAAGGCCAGCACCCAGTGCAGCCCGATGACCTTCTTCAGCGAGAGGGCGGCGAAGGCCGCCATCGGCACCAGGAAGGCGTAGGCGAACAGCTTGAATTCGTCCCTGCGCCACTTGCCCAGCCATTCGCTCCGGCGGCGGAACAGGTAATAGATCACCGGTGGCGTCATCAGGTAGACTTGCGACCCCAGGAAGATCAGCACATTGCCCAGGGACAGGGTTTCGCCCTCGTTGCGGGTGTAAAGGTTGAACAGGACATTGTCCCAGCAATGGGTGTAGTTCCAGTACAGGTTGATTGCCGCCAGGGGCAGGGCGGTGGCGAGCAGCAGCGCAAAGCCCCCGGTTTTCCGCCCGCTCTTGGGAGAGAACAGGAAATAGGCCAGATAGGCCAGCCCCAGCAGTACGGCGAAGTACTTGGAGAGGAAGGCCATGCCGAGAAAGGCCCCGGCCAGGGCATAGCGCCACCAGCCGTGGCGGCTCAAGGCCAGAAAGAGCGACAGGCCCGACAGGAAGGCGAACAGGATCAACGGCGTGTCGGTGGTGATCAGCACGTTGAGCAGGTTGACGGGCGAGATCAAATAGAGCACGGCCGCCAGAGCGGCCCGGTCTTGGTCGTCCCGCCTCAGCGCCAGGTAGATGCCGAGGCCGATGAGCGTGGACAACAGCACCGCCGGCAGCCTCAGCACCAGGGGGGAATGGCCTGCATGGAGCAGCAACTGCAGGATCCAGCCCACCATCGGGGGATGGTCGTAGAAACCCAGCGCCGGGTGTTGCGCCCACATTACGAAATAAGCCTCGTCCCCCGACATGGGAAGCCACTGGGCCAGGTAGAGCTTGAGCAGCAGGGTGGCCGCGAGGGCTAGCCAGAACAGGGTGCGGGTTTTCATGGGGCGGCTGCGTTCGATGGGGTCACTTGATGCTCTTGAGCAGCACCACGGCCGCGCCGCCGCCGCCGTCCGCCGGTCTGGCTTGGCAGAAGGCCAGGATTTCTTCCCTTTGCATCAGCCAGTGCCTGACCTTGTTCTTGAGCACCGGTTCCCGGTTCCTGGAACCCAGCCCCTTGCCGTGGATAATGCGCACGCAGCGCATTCCCCTGCGCTGGCACTCGTTGAGGAACGCGACCAGGCTCAGCCGGGCCTGGTCGCTGGTCATGCCGTGCAGGTCGAGTTCCCCCTGGATCACCCAGTGGCCGCGGCGCAGCCTGCGCAGGACCTGCCGCGACAGGCCGGGGCGCAGGAACAGCAATTCCTCCCCGGTTTCCGGGTCGTAATCGTCCAGGGGGTCGCTCAGGGAGTCCGCCAGGGCCTCGCGCTCGTCCTTGAGAGTCTGATACGGGATCGGCTTGCGCCGTTGCGGCGGGTGGGCGATCTTGTCGTTGGCGGGCAGCGGCCGGGCGTCACCCACGGCGTCGCGAAAAATGGCCCTGTCTTCGGCCGTGGGGGATGGCGGCCCCGCTTTGCGGGGCCCTCCACGCCGTGCGCCCAATTTTCACCTCAGCGGTTGTGAAAAAACCTGCTGCACGACGGTTTCTTCACAATCTCTCAGCCGAGGTTTTCCAGGTATCTCTCGGCATCCAGCGCCGCCATGCAGCCGGTGCCGGCGCTGGTGACCGCCTGGCGGTAGATGTGGTCCTGTACGTCCCCCGCCGCAAAAATGCCGGGGATGCTGGTGGCGGTGGCGTTGCCGTGGCGGCTGCCGCGGGTGACCAGATAGCCCCCTTCCATTTCCAGTTGCCGCTCGAAGATCTCCGTGTTCGGCTTGTGGCCGATGGCGATGAAAATGCCCCGCACCTCGATCTCCTTGGTGCTGCCGTCAGCGACGTTCTTGAGGCGTGCCCCGGTGACGCCGCTCTTGTCGCCCAGGACTTCGTCCAGGCCGCTGTTCCACTCGATGGAGACATTGCCGCCGGCGGCCTTTTCCATCAGCTTGTCGATCATGATCTTTTCCGCCTTGAACTTGTCGCGGCGGTGGATGACGGTGACGTGGGAGGCGATGTTGGACAGGTACAGCGCCTCCTCCACCGCGGTGTTGCCGCCGCCCACCACGGCCACTTTCTGTCCCTTGTAGAAAAAGCCGTCGCAGGTGGCGCAGCCGGACACCCCCCTGCCCATGAAGGCATCCTCCGAAGGCAGGCCGAGATACTTGGCGGAGGCGCCGGTGGCGATGATCAGGGCGTCGCAGGTATAGCTGCCCTGGTCGCCGATGAGGGTGAACGGCCTTTCGCCCAGTTTGGCGGTATGGATGTGATCGAAAATAATTTCCGTATCAAATCGTTCCGCATGCTTTTTAAGACGTTCCATTAGGTCTGGCCCCTGGATTCCTTCGGCCTCGGCCGGCCAGTTGTCCACCTCGGTGGTGGTCATCAGTTGGCCGCCCTGGCTCAAGCCCGTGATCAATACCGGCTTGAGGTTGGCGCGCGCGGCATAGACCGCGGCGGTGTATCCGGCGGGGCCGGAGCCCAGAATCAGCAATCGGCAATGTTTGGCGGACATGATTGGGTTCTCCCGGGAATTGAAATCAGCGTTCGAAAAAACCCGTATTTTATCAGCAACCACGGGCGGATGGCCAACCCGGTATTATTCAAGGGGGGCCGAAGTTGATATAATCCAGCGTTGGACTGATGCGACGGAAACCCATGGCCCTTCCCAAAAAGACAGCGCTCCCCGGGGCGCGGCCCGAGGCGCCCGCGGGCCGGATCGCGGGTCTGCTGCGCGAGGCGCGCTGGCTGGCCATGATCGGCGCCGCGCTGTATCTGTCGCTGATCCTGCTCACTTACCACCGCAGCGATCCCGGATGGTCCCACAGCGCCACCCAGGCGGCGTTGCACAACGCGGGTGGCAAGGTGGGGGCGTGGCTGGCGGACGTGCTGCTCTACCTGTTCGGCATTTCCGCCTACTGGTGGATCGCCTTTTTCGCCTATGCCATCTGGGTGGGCTATCCGCACCGGGAGCGGGCGGAGGCCCGCGAGCGCCATTCCCTGCTCGTTTCCGTGGCCGGTTTCGTCGTGCTGTTGCTGGCCAGTTGCAGCATCGAGGCGCTGCGCCTCTACACCTTGCAGGCCGCGCTGCCCCTGGGCCCCGGGGGTGTGATGGGTGCCATCGTGGGCGACATGCTGTCCAACTCGCTGGGATTTACCGGGGCGACGCTGGCCCTGCTGGTGCTGTTCGCCATCGGGTTGAGCCTGTTCACCGGGCTTTCCTGGCTGAAATTCATCGAACAACTGGGCGGGGCGGTGGAAGAAGGCTATCTTCTGGCCGTCGCCGCCTGGCGCAACTGGCGGGACCGGCGCGCCGGGGCCCAGGCCAAGAGCGAGCGCGAGGAATTCGTTGCCGAGGAGAAGAAGCGCTTCGAGGGCCATCAGCCGATCCATATCGAGGCGCCGGCAATGGATATTCCCAAGTCGGAGCGGGTGGTCAAGGAACGGCAAGTGCCCCTGTTCGAGGACCTGCCGGACTCGCCGCTGCCGCCGCTGGCCTTGCTCGACGAGGCGGCGCCCAATGCCGAACAACTCAGCGCGGAGACCCTGGAATTCACCTCCCGCCTGATCGAGCGCAAGCTGATGGATTTCGGGGTGGAGGTCAAGGTGGTGGCGGCCTACCCGGGGCCGGTGATCACCCGCTACGAGATCGAGCCGGCGGTGGGGGTGAAGGGCACCCAGATCACCAATCTGGTGCGGGACCTGGCGCGGGCGCTGTCGGTGGTGAGCATCCGGGTGGTGGAGACGATCCCGGGCAAGACCTGCATGGGGCTGGAGATCCCCAACCCGACGCGGCAGGTGGTGCGCCTGTCGGAGATCGTGAGTTCCCAGGCCTACGCCGACATGGGGTCCCCCCTGACCATCGCCATGGGCAAGGACATCGCCGGCAAGCCGGTGGTGGCGGACCTGGCCAGGATGCCCCATGTCCTGGTGGCCGGCACCACCGGTTCGGGCAAGTCGGTGGCCATCAACGCCATGATCCTCAGCCTGCTGTACAAGGCGGGGCCGGCGCAGGTGCGGCTGATCCTGGTGGACCCCAAGATGCTGGAACTCTCGGTGTACGACGGGATACCGCACCTGCTGGCCCCGGTGGTGACCGACATGAAGCATGCGGCCAACGCCCTCAACTGGTGCGTGGGGGAGATGGAGCGGCGCTACCGCCTGATGTCGGCCATGGGGGTGCGCAACCTGGCCGGCTTTAACCACAAGATCCGCGACGCCGAAAAGGCGGGCAGCCCCATTCCAAACCCCTTCAGCCTGACCCCGGACAACCCGGAGCCGCTGGAGGAGATGCCGCTCATCGTGGTGGTGATCGACGAACTGGCGGACCTCATGATGGTGGTGGGCAAGAAGGTGGAGGAACTGATCGCCCGCCTGGCGCAGAAGGCGCGGGCGGCCGGCATCCATCTGGTGCTGGCCACCCAGCGCCCGTCGGTGGACGTGATCACCGGGTTGATCAAGGCCAATATCCCCACCCGCATCGCGTTCCAGGTCTCCAGCAAGATCGACTCCCGCACCATCCTCGACCAGATGGGGGCGGAGGCCCTCCTGGGGCAGGGCGACATGCTGTACCTGCCCCCCGGGACGGGCCTGCCGCAACGGGTGCACGGCGCCTTCGTGGCGGACCAGGAGGTGCACGAGGTGGTCCAGTATCTCAAGCGCCACGGCGAGCCCCAATACGTGGACGGGGTGCTGGAAGGCGCCGAAGCGGACGGCGAGGCGGGGGGCGAACCCTCCGGCGGGGGGGAAGACGACCCCCTCTACGACGAGGCGGTGGCCATCGTGCTCAGGTCCCGGCGCGCCTCGATCTCCATGGTGCAGCGGCAATTGCGCATCGGCTACAACAGGGCGGCCCGCCTGATCGAGCAGATGGAACTGGCCGGCCTGGTCTCCCCCATGCAAAGCAACGGCAACCGGGACGTGCTGGTGCAAGGCGGGGATTGAACGCCCGGCCGGCAGGCCCCTCAAACATCTCGATACCCTTTTGGAAAATTCCATGAAACTCCTCCTGCTTTCCCTGTACTCGGCCTTGATCCTGCTCGCCGCTTCGCCGGCCTTCGCCTCCGGAGTGACGGAGTTGAAGGAGTTCGTGCGCCACACCCAGTCCGCCAAGGCCGATTTCAGCCAGAAGGTGCTGGACAGAAACGGCCGCGTCACGCAGCAGGCGGAAGGGACTATGGAATTCGCCCGCCCCGGGAGGTTCCGCTGGACCTACGACAAGCCCTATAAGCAACTGATCGTGGGGGACGGGGCCCGGCTTTGGGTCTACGACGTGGACCTCAACCAGGTGACGGTGAAGAAGCTGGACCAGGCGCTGGGCGGCTCGCCGGCTGCCCTGCTCGCCGGCAACAATGACCTGGAGAGGATGTTCCAATTGCGCGACCTGGGGACGCGGGACGGCCTGGAATGGCTGGAGGCGACCCCCAAGGGGAAGGAAAGCACGTTCGAAAGCGTGCGCATGGGTTTCAGGAACGGTACTCTGGAGGCCATGGAGCTGCACGACAGCTTTGGCCAGACCACGCTGATCGCCTTTTCCCATATGGAGTCCAATCCGCGGCTGGCCGCCGGTCAGTTCACCTTCAGCCCGCCCAAGGGGGCGGATGTGATCGGGGACGTCCCCGGCAGCCCGAACCCGGCACCGCGCTGACCTCTTACCGGCACTGCGCCGACGATGACCCAAGATACCCGTGACATGTTCGCCCAGGCCGCGCCCCACGCGCCCCTGGCCGAGCGGCTGCGGCCGGCGGCGCTGGACGAGATCATCGGCCAGGGCCACTTGCTGGGGCAGGGCCGGCCCCTGCGCCTGGCGTTCGAGTCGGGCCAGCCCCACTCCATGATTCTATGGGGCCCGCCCGGGGTGGGCAAGACCACCCTGGCGCGGCTCATGGCCCATGCCTTCGATGCGGAGTTTATCTCCCTTTCCGCTGTCTTTTCCGGGGTCAAGGACATCCGCGAGGCCATTGCCCGCGCCGAAGCGATTCAGGAGCGCCAAGGGCGCCACACTATCCTGTTCGTGGACGAGGTGCACCGCTTCAACAAGGCCCAGCAGGACGCCTTCCTGCCGTTCGTCGAAAAGGGGCTGGTCACCTTCGTTGGCGCCACCACCGAGAACCCCTCCTTCGAAGTCAACCGCGCCTTGTTGTCGCGGGCGCAGGTCTACGTGCTGCAGGCGCTGTCCGAGGAGGAACTGGGGCAGTTGTTCGAGCGGGCGCGGCAGCGGGCGTTGCCCGGCTTGACCTTTTCCGACGCCGCCCGGACGCTGTTGATCGGCTATGCCGACGGCGACGCCCGGCGCCTGCTTAATCTGCTGGAACAGATCATGGGCGCGGTGGGGCGGCAGGGAGGGCAGATCGACGAATCCTTCGTGCAGGACGCGCTGGCCCGGGGCGCCCGCCGCTTCGACAAGGGCGGGGACGAGTTCTATGACCAGATCTCCGCCCTGCACAAGGCGGTGCGTGGCTCCGCCCCGGACGCCGCCCTGTACTGGCTGTGCCGCATGCTGGATGGCGGCGCCGACCCGCTCTACCTGGGACGGCGCATGGTGCGCATGGCCAGCGAGGACATCGGGCTGGCCGATCCCCGCGCCCTGCGTCTGGCGCTGGATGCCTGCGAGACCTACGAGCGGCTGGGTAGCCCGGAGGGGGAACTGGCCCTGGCCCAGGCGCTGCTTTATCTGGCGTGCGCGCCCAAGAGCAATGCCGGCTACGTGGCGTATAATAAGGCGCGCGCCTTCGTCGCCCAGGACAAGTCCCGGCCGGTGCCGGCGCACTTGCGCAACGCCCCGACCAAGCTGATGCAGGAACTGGGCTTCGGCCGCGCCTACCGCTACGCCCACGACGAGCCCGAGGCCTATGCGGCGGGCGAGAATTACCTTCCCGAGGGGGTGGTGCCGCCCGGCTTCTACGAGCCTACGCCGCGCGGGCTGGAAGGCAAGATCGGTGAGCGCCTGGCCCATTTGCGCTGGCTCGACGCGCAAACCAAGAACACCAAATAGCCTTTTTTGGAGCCCTCATGTTAGATATTCAGCTACTACGCAGCGACCTGGAAGGGGTGGCGAAACGCCTGGCGGCCAGGCGATTCGAACTGGACGTCGCCCGCTTCCGGGCGTTGGAGCAGGAACGCAAGGAAATCCAGACCCGGACCCAGGAACTTCAGGCTAGGCGCAACCATACCTCCAAGCTGATCGGGCAGGCCAAGGCCAAGGGAGAGGACGCCGCGGCGCTGATGGCTCAGGTGTCCGACCTGGGGGACGATCTGAAACGGGCGGAAGCCGGGCTGGAACAGGTCCAGGAGAAACTGCAGGACATCCTGCTGGGCATCCCCAACCTGCCCCACGACAGCGTGCCCTTCGGCACCTCCGAGGCGGACAACGCCGAGGTGCGCAGGGTGGGCACGCCGCGGGCGTTCGACTTCCCGGTGAAGGATCACGTGGACCTGGGGGAGGGGCTGCAGATGCTGGATTTCACCACCGCCAGCAAGATCAGCCAGGCGCGCTTTTCCGTCATGCGCGGGCCGCTGGCCCGCCTGCACCGGGCCCTGGCCCAGTTCATGCTCGATGTCCATACCTCCGAGCACGGCTACACCGAGACCTACGTCCCCTATCTGGTGAACGCGGACAGCATGCGGGGCACCGGGCAGTTTCCAAAATTCCAGGACGACCAGTTCGCCATCGAAGGCGACGGCCTGTATCTGATCCCCACCGCAGAGGTCCCGGTGACCAACATGGTGCGCGGCGAGATCCTGGCGCCGGAGGCACTGCCCCTGAAGTTCGTGGCCCACAGCCCGTGCTTTCGCCGGGAGGCGGGCTCTTACGGCAAGGACACCCGCGGCATGATCCGGCAGCACCAGTTCGACAAGGTAGAGATGGTGCAAATCGTGCACCCGGACCAATCCTACCAGGTGCTGGAACTATTGCTGGGCCACGCCGAGGCCATCCTGCAAAGGCTGGACCTGCCGTACCGGGTGGTCACCCTGTGCAGCGGCGACATCGGCTTTTCCGCCGCCAAGACCTACGACATCGAAGTGTGGCTGCCGGGGCAGGAGACCTACCGGGAAATCTCTTCCTGCAGCAATTTCGAGGCATTCCAGGCGCGCCGCATGCAGGCCCGCTTCCGCGGCGAAAAGGGCAAGCCGGAACTGGTGCATACCCTGAACGGCTCCGGACTGGCGGTGGGGCGGACCCTGGTGGCGGTGATGGAGAACTACCAGAACGCCGACGGGAGCATCACCGTGCCGCCCGCCTTGCGCGGCTATATGGGGGGATTGGAGCGCGTCGCCCGGACCGCGTGAGATTTGCCGGGACGGCAAAGCCGGCCGCCTCGTTACCTGGAGAGCCACGACACGCTGGCGATCTTGTCGTCCACCTTGGAGGCGAGGTCCGGGAATATCGGCTTATACGGCGGTTCGAACTTGGCCAGTATGTCGTAATAGGTGCGGATGTTCTCGACGAAGATGACCGGTTCCCCACCCCTGGCGTAGCCGTGGCGCGCCGTGCTGTAGTAGGCCGACTGGCTGAGCAGGGGGAGGGTCTTCTTGAGGTCGGTCCAGGAGTCCGGGTTGAGTTTCATGCGCTGCGCCAGCACGCGGGCGTCCTCCAGGTGTCCGTAGCCCACGTTGTAGGCCGCCAGGGCAAGCCAGGTGCGGTCCGGCTCCGGTATCCTGGTGGGCACCATATCCTTCAGCGAGAGGAAATAACGGGCGCCGGCCGGAACGCTCTGTGCCGGGTCCAGGCGGTCTTGGACCCCCATGCGGTCCGCGGTGTCTCCGGTCAGCATCATCAGTCCCCGAACCCCGGTAGGCGAGGTGGCGAGAGGGTCCCAGTGTGATTCCTGATAGCTCAGGGCCGCCAGCAGCCGCCAGTCTATCCCCGTGGTCTCTTGGGTCTGTTGAAAGATTCTGCGGTAGCGCTGCAGGGTGGTGTGCATTTTTTCCAGGAAATCCTGCACATCGAGGCGCTCCAGGCGGTTGACGTGGCCGTAATAGCGGTCCAGTAGGCGCTTCAGCGTGCCATCCTCGCTTACTCGTTGGAAAAATTCCTGCGCCTTCTTGAACAGATAAGGGTCCACGTCCTTGGGAAATGCCCAGGCGAGGCTGTCCGGTGCGCCAAGGGTGAATGCGACGCCCAGGTTGGGATAGAAATTCTGGGCGATGTCCACGACGTTCGAATCGGCAATCACGATGTCCACGTCGCCCGCGTCGAGTCTTTGCAGCAATTCTTCGCTTTCCAGGGCCGATACCTCGCGCCACGCGATACCCGGGTACTGCTTGCTGAGTTGCTTGAGCGTTTCCACATAGCTGCTTCCCGCCACCACCTCGATCCGCTTGCCGATCAGGTCCTGGATCTTCCGCGGCCGTTCCGCGTCGGTGTTGTACACCACCTCTTCCCGGACGGTCTGATAGGCCGGCCCGAAGCGCAGCACCCGTTCGCGCTCCGGCGTCACGGTCAGCCCGGCTGCGGCAAAATGCGCCTGGTGGTGAAGCACGGTGGGGATGATTTGATCAAACTGATTGGCGATCAGAAACTTGACCTTGACCCCCAATTCCTTGGCGAACAGTTCCACCAGGTCATGCTCCAGGCCGGCATAGCGGCCTTGCGCATCTTCGTAGAAGGTGGTCGGGCTGTTCCGGGTGATCACCACCATCTCGCCGCTTTGCTGTACCGGGGGCAGGGGTTTTACCGGGGCGTTGCAGCCCCCGAGCGCCAGGGACAGCAACAACGGAAGGCGGGACCACGCAGGAAGCGCGCCCCGCAAAAGGGATCGCCAACGGGGGCGCCGGTTGCGCCATAGGACTGCGTTCGCGGCAAACCGGGCCACAGCGTGACTGAACAGTGCGCGCATGGGCTTACAGTGTGGCCAAAACGGGTCGCTTTGTAAATGTTTTTTTGCTTCAACAACGCCCCGCGAAGCTGGTAAAATGCAAGGTCCCGGAGAGGTACCGAAGCGGTCATAACGGCGCTGACTCGAAATCAGATGGTCGGGGTAACCCGGCACGGGGGTTCGAATCCCCCCCTCTCCGCCAACAGTGCGTATTCCATCTCAAACTAGCCCGAACTTTGGTCTGACCGTTCGAGCAATTTCTTTCTCTTCATGAGGTTGCTTGCGTACTGTGGGGTTGCTACTGGGTACGCGGTAGGCTGACTCCAAGCAACTTGAAGGTTTTTTCCTGCAGGGGCGTGGGTCGGGTGGTAAGGATGATCTTGGCCTTTGGATTGAGCGCCGTGTAGGTGATGTTGTAGGTCAGCGTAGCGAGGTCTTGCATCAAGGTGTGGAAGCTGTGCAGGGGCAGGCCATCGTCGGCGTGCTGAGTGGCATCCTTGTTCTTGGCATGGGCAGAACGTTGCGCCTTGGCGACGGCAGAGGGCCTCTCGGCGTCGATGCCTTCCTGCTTGCGCTGCCAGCTGAAACTGGTGTCGGTGATGGCAAGCGCGAAGTGCTTGGCCATGTGGTAGGGGTC
>JAJZUU010000022.1 GCA_021848325.1 Pseudomonadota bacterium
GTGGAACAAACCGAAGCTCGTTCCACCTTGCTGGTGTTGCGCGTTTAGCTGGGCGCGAGCAAGAGGACTTTAGTCCTCTGCGCCTAGCTGCGCTAACCCACCTGCTTTAGCAGGTGGTAGTTCAGTTAGCAGACATCCCACGGCAGATGGCAAATAACATTCCTGAACCCGGGATCGAAGAGTCCCTGTTGGCGCCTGCCCTGGATAGACACGAACTGCATACCCCCGCGTTCATTTACGACGAGGGCCGGCTGCTCCGCCACATTGCCCGGACCAGGGCGGCGCTGGGGGACGGCAGCGCCAAACTGCTGTTCGCCCTCAAGGCGTTTACGGTGGCGGACGGGCTGCTCCACATCGCCCCCCGAGTAGACGGATTCCACGCGAGTTCCTTGTTCGAGGCAAGGCTGGCGCGGCAATTGCTGGGCCGGCAGGGGCGGGTGCATCTCACCACGCCGGGCCTGCGGCCGGGCGAGTTCGACGAAATTTGCGAGTTATGCGATCATGTTTCGTTCAATTCCGTCTCCCAGTGGGAAGCGCTGCGGACGGCGGCCCGCGGCAGGATCGGTTGCGGCTTGCGCCTGAATCCGCAGCGTTCGTTCGTTGACGACGAGCGCTACGACCCGTGCCGCAGACATTCCAAGCTCGGCGCGCCCCTGGAGCAAGTGGTCGAAATCGTCCGCGACTCCCCGGAGCGCTTGGAGGGGATCAGTGGCCTGCTGATCCACGGCAACTGCGATTCCACGGATTTCCTCCCGCTGCTGGAAACGGTGCGGCATGTCGGGGCGCGCCTCGGAGGCTGGCTTGCGCAGATAAGGTGGATCAATCTCGGCGGCGGCTACCTGTTCCGCGAGGCGAGCGACCTCGGACCGCTGCACGAGACCCTGGAGCTGTTGCGCAGCCGGCACGGCATGGAAGTCTTCTTCGAGCCCGGCGCGTCCATTGTCCGCGAAGCGGGCTATCTGGTCTCGACCGTGCTGGACATTTTCCCAAGCGAGGGCAAGCGCATTGCGGTGCTGGATACCAGCGTGAACCATATGCCGGAAGTGTTCGAATACCAGCTTCATCCGCCCGTTGCCGGAGACATTGCCGGCGGGCCGCATCGCTATCTGCTGGCCGGTGCCACCTGCCTCGCCGGGGATATGTTCGGAGACTACGCCTTTTCCGAGCCCCTGCACGTCGGCTCCCGCCTGGTGTTCGAAAGCGCCGGTGCTTACAGCCTGGTCAAGGCGCACATGTTCAACGGCGTAAATCTCCCGGCGGTGTACGCCCTTAGCGAAGCGGGCGAACTGGTGCTCAAGAAACGCTTTCTGTACGAGGATTTTTCGGCCCGCTGGAGTTGAGCCCGATGCAGATCTACGAAGAAGCATTTGAAATACCGGCCACGAGCGGCCATTCCGGGCTGCTCGCCTACCTGGGCGGGGCCGTCGGCGCCCGCATCGGGGTCGGGCTGCTGCCAATCCGTTTCGTCATTGCAGAAACCACGCAGAACGCATATAGGTGCGAACTGGGGGTGGTTGCGGGCCTCGATGCCGCGAGCCTCGCGGCAAGCCCCTCCATGTTCGAGTTCCGGCCGCGGGGCAGGGAAGACATGTCCGCGTTCACTGCGGTGATGCTGGTGCCCACCGGGATCGGCTGCGCCATCGGCGGGCATGCCGGGGATGCGGCCCCGGCCGCCAAGCTGCTGGCCTCCATATGCGATACCTTGATCATCCACCCCAACGTGGTCAACGCCTCGGATATCAACGAGATCCCGGATAATGCCCTGTACGTGGAGGGCAGCGTCATTTCCCGTTTCCTGATGGGTACCCTGGGATTGCAGCGGGTCCGGGCCAACCGCGTCCTGGTGGTGATCGACGAGCACCCCGACCGTTTCTTCACCAGCGCCGCCATCAACTCGGTGAACGGCGCGCGCGCCAGTTATGGGCTCGCCTGTCCCAGGGTGATCCGGCTTGATCCGCCGGTGCGGGTGACGGCGCATTATGCAGCTTCGGGACGCGCCGCGGGCCGGGTGGAAAGGCTGCATGGCCTGCTGGACGTCCTGGAGCGATACCGGGGCGAATACGACGCCCTGGCCATTTCCACCCAGGTCCAGGTCCCCGACGAGGTGCGCGCGGCCTACTACCAAAGCCACGGTGAAGTGGTCAATCCGTGGGGTGGCGCCGAGGCGATTTTCACCCACGCGCTGTCCAGTCTGTACGATATCCCCACTGCCCATTCTCCCATGTTCGAGTCCCGGGAGATCGCCCGCCGGGACCTCGGCGTGGTGGACCCGAGAATGGCGGCCGAGGCGATTTCCACCGCGTTCTTCAACTGCGTGCTGAAAGGGCTCCAGCGCAGCCCGAGGATCGTCACCGCCCCCGATTTCCGCCATCGGCCGGAGGTGCTCACCGCCGCGGACGTGTCCTGCCTGGTGATTCCGGAGGGTTGCGTCGGCGTGCCCACGCTGGCCGCGCTGGAACAGGGCATTCCGGTCATCGCGGTAGGCGAGAACAGCAACCTCATGCGTAACGATTTGAGCGCTCTGCCCTGGGCGCCGGGGCAACTGCACCGAGTCGAAAATTACTGGGAAGCGGCCGGCGTAATGGCCGCAATCAAGGTCGGCATGGCGCCGTGCGCCGTGCGGCGGCCGTTGGCGAACACCCTGGTGGAGAAGAGAGGGTAGGGTGTGACGTTCCCCGTAAACCCGGAGGAGGCGGGCGTCCCTACCCAGGATACCGGAAGCACGTGGTGGCTTTACGTCGTCGAGTGCAAGGGCGGGAGCCTCTACACCGGGATTACCACCGACGTGGGTGCCCGTTACCAGAATCACCTTGCCGGCAAGGGCGCACGCTATACCCGCGCCCGGCCGCCGGTCCGACTGCTCGGCAAGTGGCCGTATCCCGACAAGTCCAGCGCTTCCAAGGCCGAGTATCGGGTCAAGAAAATGAACGCGGCCGACAAGCGGCGCCTGGTCGCAGGCGAAATGCCACCGCCGCTCGCATGAGCGCCGCGTCACGCCGCTTATGCACCCCCGTTAACGGGAGCGTCAGGCCATATTTCCCGGCGGGGCTTCCGAACGGGCCACGTCACATTCGTCCGCGTTCTCCCGCCGGTGCCTGAAATCTTCAACGACGTCATCTGGCAAAAACCCGCCGCTTAATATTTTGCGGAAAATGGCATAAAGTAAGGCATCCTTACTGTATGCATCAGAGGCTATCATGCTTGCCAAAATGACTGCGAAAAACCAGCTCACCCTACCCAAGAGAGTGACCGCTGCCGTTGGTCCTGCGGAGCATTTCGACGTGGAAGTCCGCAACGGCCAGATCGTGCTCACCCCGGTGCGCATCCAGCGCGGCGATGCCGTGCGCGCCAAACTGGCCGAACTGGATCAATTCATCAAGACTCTAGACAAATGATCACCACCTCCTTCCGGCGCGGGGAAGAGTATTTTTCCGTCGGGGCTGTCGGGCGGCTTCGTGCCGCCGACGACAGGATCACCGCCAGAGTGGAAGGCACGGAAACCTACCAGGTCGAACTGCGGGACGACGGCGATCTGGCCTATGATTGCACTTGTCCGCGTGCCGCCGAGGGCTATTTCTGCAAGCATTGCGTGGCGGTCACTTTGGCGTGGCTGGCAGAGAATTCGACCGCTCCGGCAGCGGGCGCCGCGTCCGGCAAGAAGATGCGGCGCGATCCGTGGCGCGATATCAGGGAGTATCTGGCCACGCAAGCGCCGGAAATTTTGATCGACCTCCTGCTCGATGTGGCCCAGCGCGACGACCGGCTCTACCAGTCGCTATTGCTCAAGGCCGAGCGTACCGGCGGCGGAAACGTGGCCAAGGCATTCCGTCGGGCGATCGACGGCGCGACGCACATCCACGGCTTTGTCGATCTGTATTGGCACTTCATGCGAGTTGCAAAAATGATTGTAACATATTGATTGGAAAGGTAATGACTAAAGTTCTTTTCGTCTGCATGGGCAACATCTGTCGTTCACCCACGGCGGAGGGGGTGTTCCGTCACGTGGTGCAAGAGGCGGGACTTGGGAAAGGGGTGTTCGTGGATTCGGCCGGCACTCACGATTACCATATCGGCGAGGAGCCGGACAGGCGGACGCAGCGGGCCGCCGCCGAGCGGGGCTATGATTTGAGCGCCCTGCGCGGCCGACAAGTGAGCCTGCGCGATTTCCATGAGTTCGATTACATCCTGGCCATGGACAGGCAGAACCTGGCCAACCTGCAACGCCTTTGCCCGGCCTCGCACGCACACAAACTCGGGTTGTTCCTGGATCACAGCGAACGCTTTTTCCGGCAAGAGGTCCCCGATCCGTATTACGGCGGGCCGCAGGGATTCGAGAATGTGCTGGAAATGGTGGAGGACGCCGCCCGGGGGCTCCTGGAGAGGATCAGGGAAGGCGAGGGCGGGGCCATGACGGCTTAGCCCTCGCTGCCCTCACCGGTCAGACGTGTTTGTGCGTCTCGATCTGGACCAGCGGCTCATTTACCACGATTTGCGGCGAAGGCGACACCTGTTTCGGTTTTTCCCGTTGCGGTGCCGGAACGGAGATTTCCTCTACGCCGTTCTCCGATGCGGCAGTCTTGCCGGGGCTGGTCTCCACCTGGAGCAATTCCCCGCCCTGCTCCGCTTTCCCAGACGCGGCCCTGCGGCGGCGCGGCCTGGCCTTGATCTGGACGGCCTCTTCAGAAACGGCTGCCGCCACGAGTTTGGCAGACGTCTCGACCTGCTGCAAGGCACTGGCCGGGGCCTCGACGGCAGCAGGTTCAGGCCCTTCTTTTTCGTGAGCCGGTAGGGCCGATGCCGCAGTATCCGACCGGATTTCCGGGCTAGAGCCCTCGGGGGTTTCAACCTCGCGCTGGTTGGCTTCCGCCACCGGCGCCACAGCGCTTGCAAGGGCCTCTTCCTCCGGTACCGGGGAGGCTTTGGCCTGTGGTGGGCTGACTTCCGCTACGACTGCCTCGGTGCCGGCCCTGGTTTCCTGGACGGACGCCACGGAGGATTCAACTTCGCGACGGCTGGCTGTCTCCGTTGGCGCTGGTGCCGCCACGTGGGCCGAGGCGGATATCTCCACGGCTTCAGCGGGGGCTTCGGATGCGGCGGCAGGCTGGGCGGGGCGCCCCTCCCTGCGGTCCCCGCGCTCCCGTTTGCCGCCGCGGCGGCTGCGTTTTGGACGCTGTTCCCCGGTTTCCTGAGCTTGCTCTTCCCGGGGCGCCCTTTCTGCGGCGGAGGGTTGCTCAACCGTAGCTTGAGGTTTGGGCTGTGCAGCCGCCGGACGAATTTTTTGCATCTTGCGCGGCTCGCCCCGTTCCGACTGTGCAGCGCGAGGCTCAGCCCGTTCCTGCTGGCCAGGGCGCGCCTCGGCCCGTTCATGGTCACGGCGGCCACGTCTTTCACGCGGACGCTCGCGCTGCGGCTGGCGTGCAAGGGCAACAGGTTTTGACTCGGGCTTTTCCTCACCCAGTTTCCTGAACCAGCCGAACAACTTGCCCAGGAGGGAGGGTTTGGCCTCTTCCTGCACCGGATGCAGCGGGGCGGGTTGCTCCGGCGTGATGCCCCGAACCGCCGCCAGGGGCCGTGCGGCCTTAACCTCCGGCGAAGGCGCCGGTTTTTCCATTTCTTCCCCGGGCATTTCCACCATTTTGTAGCTAGGCTGCATCACCCCGCCCAGGCTGACGTCGTCGTGGCGCAACCTGGTTACGGTGTAATGGGGCGTCTCGAGATGGATGTTGGGGATGAGGACCGTGTCCACCTTCAGGCGTGATTCGATGGCATGGATGTCGGCGCGTTTTTCATTCAGCAGGAAAGTCGCCACGTCCACCGGCACCTGTGCGTGCACGGCAGCGGTGTTTTCCTTCATGGCCTCTTCCTGCAAAATACGCAGGATATGCAATGCAGAGGATTCGGTGCCGCGGATATGCCCGGTTCCGTGGCAGCGCGGGCAGGGAATGTGGCTGGTTTCGCCCAGCGAAGGTTGTAGCCGCTGGCGCGATAGTTCGAGCAGGCCAAAGCGGGATATCTTGCCGGTCTGCACCCGGGCCCGGTCGAAATGCAATGCCTCGCGCAGACGGTTTTCGACTTCCCGCTGGTTGCGCTGGTTCTCCATGTCGATGAAATCGATCACGATCAAGCCGCCCAAGTCCCGCAGCCGGAGCTGTCTGGCGATTTCGTCGGCCGCCTCCAGGTTGGTATTGAATGCCGTCTGCTCGATGTCCACCCCTTTAGTGGCACGGGCGGAGTTGACGTCCACCGACACCAGAGCTTCCGTGTGATCGATGACGATGGCGCCTCCGGAAGGCAGCAGCACTTCGCGGGAATAGGCGGTCTCTATTTGGTGTTCGATCTGGAACCGGGAAAACAGCGGGATGTCGTCTTTGTAAAGCTTGACCTTGCCCACGTTGCCCGGCATCACGTGGCTCATGAACTGCAGGGCCTGCTCGTAGATGCTTTCCGTGTCGATCAGGATTTCCCCGATGTCCGGCTGGAAGTAGTCGCGAATGGCACGGATGACCAGGCTGCCTTCCTGGTAGATCAGGAAGGCGCCGTTCTGCTGCTGGGAGGCGTTCTCGATCGCGCGCCAAAGCTGCAATAGATAGTTAAGATCCCACTGCAACTCTTCCAGGGCGCGCCCGATGCCTGCGGTCCGCGCGATAATGCTCATGCCCGCGGGGACCTCCATCTGTGCCATGATGTCCCGCAGTTCGTTGCGCTCTTCGCCCTCGATGCGACGGGAGACCCCGCCGCCGCGCGGGTTGTTGGGCATGAGCACGAGATAGCGTCCAGCCAGGCTGATAAAGGTGGTCAGTGCGGCGCCTTTGTTGCCCCGCTCGTCCTTGTCCACTTGAACGATCAGTTCCTGCCCTTCGTGCAATGCGTCCTGAATCCTTGCGCGGCCGGACTCTGCGTCTTGGGGAAGGCGGTAGAAGGAGCGGGCCACCTCCTTGAACGGGAGGAATCCGTGGCGCTCGGCGCCGTAGTTGACAAAGGCCGCTTCCAGGCTTGGTTCGATGCGGGTGATGACCCCCTTGTAGATATTGCTCTTGCGCTGTTCCTTTCCGGCAGATTCGATATCGAGGTCGATCAGTTTTTGGCCGTCGACGATGGCAACACGCAGCTCTTCGGCCTGCGTTGCATTAAAGAGCATCCTTTTCATGGTTATACGTTATCTCCCGCGCTCTGCACACGAGGCGGACAAACCGATACGCCACTTAAGTTACGCGTAACAGGAGGAAATATTCAGCCATCTCGGGTCAGTTGCCGGGTTGGGCTCCAGCTAGCCTGGAGTGACCCCGCGCCGAGATTGCATTTCCTTCTGGTTCGATCGGATAACCGAGCTTGCGGGTCTGTCATGAATATTCTGAAACCTCTGCGAAACCACAGTCAACTTTTGTTCTGGGTTGCGGCTTCACTGCCCTAGCCATTCGCACGATACGTGCACAGGTTAGCTGGCATGGTGCGCCGCGCCTCGTCATAAAGCCAGAGCGTGGATCTTGCGCGCAGTCCGGCGACGGGGGCTTTGCTTCACCGATGTATTGTGACTCACACCGTGACGTCGTCTTCAGTGAAGGCCTGCGGCCCCCCGATATCCGTTCTGCGCTGCTACGGGCTTGCCGCGGACGGAACCGTAGGCAAACCTCGTGCCTCGCAGCAATTTCATCCTGCCGAATAACTGTAGGCAGGACTTGAAAAATCAACAAGTGCTTTGAGCGCGCAAATCAATTACTATCGCTACTTAAGAATGTATTTTGGTGAGCGAAGTTAACCAATAAATTACGGTACTTATGATCACTTTATCGGCAATTTAGTTCCGCCGTGGCAACGCTGCGACCGGCGCAACCGGGCGGGACGCGGGGTTGCGCTACGCAGCCGAAGCGCTGCCACGACACTCCATAAGTCGGCGAGCGACCGCAGTGGCGGAGATGTACACCGATATTGGACTGATTAGTATAAGCAAAATGAATGAACTAAGCAAAAAATCTGTAGCATGGCTTGAAGTAGACGAAAGCGGCGAACAGCAGCGGATCGACAACTTCCTCGTGAGGCACTTGAAAGGCGTGCCCAAGAGCCACATCTACCGGATATTGCGGAGCGGGGAGGTGCGGGTCAACAGCAAACGTGTCGATTCCGGTTATCGCCTGTGCATCGGCGACAAGGTCAGGATTCCGCCTGTGCGAACCGCGCAGCGCCCGGACCGGCTCGAAAGCGGGACTGTGCCGGCGCACCTTTCCCGGCGAGCGCTGTACGAAGACGATGCCCTGCTGGTGATAGACAAGCCGGCGGGCATGGCGGTGCACGGCGGCAGCGGGGTGAGCCGGGGGGTGATTGAGCAATTGCGGCTGGAGCGGCCGGAGGCGAAATTTCTTGAGCTGGTACATCGGCTTGACCGGGAAACGTCCGGGGTGTTGATGCTGGCAAAAAAGCGTAGCGCACTTGTCGCATTGCATCAGGCCATGCGCGAGGGCGGCGTGGAGAAGCGATATCTTGTGCTGGTAAAGGGAAAGTGGCGGGACGAAAAACGGAATGTGCACCTTCCGCTGCACAAGTACGTGACTTCCGCAGGCGAACGCAGGGTCAGCGTGCACGAGCACGGGCAGGTGGCGCACACGCTGTTCTTTCTGAAGCGGTCATGGCCGGATTTCACTCTGCTCGAGGCGGAGCTCAAAACGGGGCGCACCCATCAAATTCGGGTGCACCTTTCCCATCTGGGTTTTCCCATTGCCTGCGACGACAAGTACGGCGACTTCGATTGGAACAAATCGCTCCATAAACAAGGACTGAAGAGAATGTTCCTGCATGCCCACAAGCTCGTGATCAAACATCCCCTGACCGGCCGGACCCTCCCCCTTGAGGCCCCACTTCCCGAGGATTTACAGAGTTTCTTGAGCACCCTCGATCAGCAGGGGGTGATATTGGATCATATTGTTAAACATTCAGTGTAGCGGTCAACCGCCGTTTCCAGGATTATGGGTCAGCAACTGAACTCAGGCATTTCGGGTTTCCCCGACGGCGCCGCGCCGCGGCACCGCTTTGATCTATTGGTGTTCGACTGGGACGGGACGCTGATGGACTCCGCCGCCACCATCGCCACCTCCATCCAGGCCGCCGTGCGGGACCTCGGCTTGCCGGTGCCCAGCGACGATGCGGCGCGCCATATCATCGGTCTCGGCCTGAACGAGGCCATTGCCCATTTACTGCCCGAACTGGATGTCTCGGGATATGGTCGACTGGTTGAGCGCTATCGCCACCATTTTCTCTCGCAGGACAGCGATATCCCTTTGTTTCCCGGGGTATCCAAGGCCATAATGGATTTGCGCGCCGCGGGGTTCATCCTCGCCGTGGCAACCGGTAAAGGCCGCAAAGGCCTCGATCGGGCCTTCCGCCATACCGGCCTTGGGGACTTCTTCCACGCATCGCGGTGCGCGGATGAAAGCTTTTCCAAGCCGCATCCCGGCATGCTGCAGGAACTGATGGATGAAATGTGCGTGACCCCGGACAGAACTTTGATGATCGGGGATACCAGCCACGACTTGCAGATGGCGCTCAATGCCGGCGTACCCAGCCTCGCCGCGGCATACGGGGCCCATTCTAAAGAAAGTCTGCTGTCCTTTTCCCCTCTCGCCTGCCTCGATAGTTTCGGCGACCTCAATCAGTGGCTGGTAAAGCACGCCTGAGAAGGGTTCATTGGCCGGAGGGCAAGCTCGCAATTCCCCGGACGGAACGCCGTCGGAGAGGCCTTTTTGCCTATTCTGGAGTATACTTGGGCGGTGCAGGGCACGGAAAGACCCCCCGGCCACGCCGCTTCTCCTCGGCCGGTAACAGCGCCGAGACGGTACAACCGGGATTGAATGCTAGAGGACCGCTATGGCTGACACCGACAACTCCGGCGATTGGGAACGCCGGACTTTAGAAAAACTGGCATTCGCCTCACTCCAGGAACAACGAAGGGCACGCCACTGGAGTATCTTCTTTAAGCTCATGGGCTTTGCCTACCTGTTCATTCTGCTATTCCTGGCGCTGGGCTGGATCGGTAAAGGCGAGGCGGTTCTACCGGGCAAACACACCGCCTTGGTGAGCCTGCAGGGCGTAATTTCCGCCGACGATGCCAGTGCGGACAAGATCATTTCCGGGTTGCAGGACGCGTTCGCCGACAAGAATACCAAGGGGGTGATCCTGCGCATTAACAGTCCCGGGGGCAGTCCGGTGCAGGCGGGTTACATCAACGACGAAATCCGCCGCTTGCGGGCCAAATATCCCCAGATTCCAATCTACGCCGTGGTGGGGGATATTTGCGCCTCCGGCGGCTACTACGTGGCCGTGGCCGCCGATAAGATCTATGTGAACAAGGCCAGCCTCATCGGTTCCATCGGCGTGCTGATGGACGGCTTCGGCTTTACCGGCGGAATGGAAAAACTGGGGATCGAGCGGCGGCTCCTGGTGGCGGGAAAAAACAAGGGGTTTCTGGACCCGTTTTCCCCCGTGGATCCCAAGCAGACGGCGTATGCACAGCAGATGCTGGAGGAAATCCACCAGCAGTTCATCCAGGTGGTGCGGCAGGGACGCGGTAAGCGCCTGAAAGAAACGCCGGACATGTTCAGCGGCTTGATTTGGACCGGCGAGCAAGGAATCGCTCTAGGTCTGGCCGATGCGCTGGGGAGCACCGAGTCGGTGGCCCGGGATGTGATCAAGGCGGAAAACATCGTCGATTACACCCCTCAGGAAGGGTTCGCGGAGCGTTTCGCCAAGCGGTTCGGGGTCGCCATGGCGCAGACCCTTAATCCGCTTACCCGGTCGTGGTTCGGTTTGCGCTGACCCGCGGTGGCGGATTATCGTCCTATCTCCTGCGCACTGCACGAGCGCCTGGAATTCAGCGTGTTGCGCGGGATTTTCCTACAGATCGAGTATGTTGCCCCAGGGGGGCGGGTCACGGAACGTGGTTTGCCCCTGGACGTGGCGACGCGTCACGGGGCGGAATGGCTGAAATTCAGGAAGGATGACGGACGGATCGAGGAGATCCGTTTGGACCGTCTGATCGCAGTGAGCGAACCTCAGCCCTGACCGGTGCTCCCCTGAGCGTGGTGGCGCGACTCCTCAAGTCCGACAGGCTGGTAGAACAGATCGAAATCCTCGTTCTGTAGCATATCAGTCAGGGCCATCAGCGGCAGGCCGACCAGCGCCGTGGGGTCATCGCCCTCCATGCGCTGGATCAATGCGACCCCCAGTCCTTCCGTCTTGGCGCTACCGGCGCAATTGTAGGGTTGTTCCAGGGCGAGATAGCGCTCGATTTGCGCATCGGTGAAGTTCCGGAACTGGACCCCGTAGGGGACAAGCCGGGTCTGGACATTGCCGGTGCGGCTATTCAACAGGCATAGGGCGGTATGGAATATCACCTTTTTGCCGCGCACGAACTGCAATTGTTTGAAAGCGTTCTCGTAGGCGAGCGGCTTGCCGAGCTGGACTCCATCCAGCACGGCGACCTGGTCGGAGCCGATGATCAGTGCGTCGGGATGACGGGGGGCCACCGCCCGCGCCTTGAGCACCGCCAGACGCAGGGCGGTATCCTGAGGGGCCTCAGCCTGCAGCGGCGTCTCGTCCACATCGGGTGCGGCGACGCTGAACGGCGTCTTCAGGCGGGTGAGAAGATCGCGCCGATAGGGTGAAGTGGATGCGAGCACAAGGGATGGCATGACGGTTCGATCGCGGTCTTGGTGAACTGGCGGTTGAGTGGTGATGGCTTGCAGCATGCTCAATCCGGCTGGATTTCGATCAGCGCCTCGTCCGGCGTGACTGCGTCGCCCTTGGCTGCGTGGATGGCGATGACCGTCCCGCTGACCGACGTTTGAACCTCGTTTTCCATCTTCATGGCCTCGATGACCAGCACCGGGTCGCCGGCTTTCACTTGCTGGCCGGGCTTGACCATGATCTCGACAATGGTCCCGGGCATGGCCGTGCTGACGTGGCCGGGATGGGAGGGGCGGGGGCGCTTCGTGCCGCCGGAAGCGCCGGCGGGCGCGACCTTGGCCCGGGTTCCAGGGCTGGTGCCCGGCGCGACTTCCACCTCGCTTATGGTTTCGATGAGGACTTCCTCGGGCACCCCGTCCACGGAGACATAGAAATGCCGCTGTGTCGCGTCGGCATGACCGGTTCCCGTCAACTTGATATGATAGGTTTCCCCGTGCAGCGTGATTTCGAACTCGTTCGCCGCGTAGCGGGGGCCGGCGGCCTCCTTCGCCTCCGGCGGAAGCAGCAGTTCGGGCTTGAGGGTGCCGGCTGCGCGCTCCTGAAGGAAGGTGCGGCCGAGTTCCGGGAACATGGCATAGGTCAGCGCGTCCTCTTCCGTTTTCGCGAGACCTTCGATTTCGCCGCGCAGCTTGTCCAGTTCGTCTTCCAGCAGATCGGCCGGGCGACAGGTAATGACCACTTGGTTGTTGACGGCCATGCTCCTTACCTGGGCATTGATCTGCCCGGGCGCTTGGCCGTAACGTCCCAGCAGATAGTGCTTCACCTCGGTGGTAACGGATTTGTAGCGTTCCCCGGTCAATACGTTGAGCACCGCCTGGGTACCGACGATCTGGGAGGTGGGTGTCACCAGCGGGGGGTAGCCGAGGTCCTCGCGTACCCGCGGGATTTCCGCCAGAACCTCGTCCATGCGGTCGAGCGCCCCTTGCTCCTTCAATTGGTTGGAGAGATTGGAGATCATCCCCCCCGGCACCTGGTTTACCAGTACCCGGGTATCCACCCCGGTGAAGGCGCTTTCGAACTGCCAGTATTTCTTGCGCACCTCGCGGAAATAGGCGGCGATTTCCTGCAGCAGGGGCAGGCTGAGGCCGGTTTCGTATTCGGTGCCCTGCAGGGCCGCCACCATGCTCTCGGTGGTGGAATGGCTGGCCCCTTCGGAGAAGGCGGAATTGCAGGTATCGATGATGCTTGCCCCGCTCTCGATGGCCTTCAGGTGGCACATGCTGGAAAGCCCCGAGGTGGCATGGCTGTGCAGGTGAATGGGTACGGCCACCGTGCCCTTGAGCGCCTTGACCAGTTCGCCGCTGGTATAAGGGGTAAGCAGCCCCGCCATGTCCTTGATGACGATGGTATCGCAGCCCATTCCCTCCAACTCTTTGGCGAGTTGGGCGAAATGGGGGATGTTGTGCACCGGGCTGGTGGTATAGCAGATCGCGCCTTGGGCGTGCTTGCCGGCCTGTTTGACCGCCTCGATGGAGACCCGCAGGTTCCGCAGGTCGTTCATGGCGTCGAACACGCGGAAAATGTCCACCCCGTTGTCCGCCGATTTCTGGACGAAGGCGCGCACCACGTCGTCGGAATAATGGCGGTAGCCCAGGAGGTTCTGGCCGCGCAACAGCATCTGGATAGGGGTGTTGGGCAGGGCCTTGCGCAGTTTCCGGAGGCGCTCCCAGGGGTCTTCCTTGAGAAAACGCACGCAGGCATCGAAGGTCGCCCCGCCCCAGGCCTCCAGCGACCAAAAACCAACGCTGTCGAGTTTCGGGCAGACAGGCAGCATGTCCTCGGTGCGCATGCGGGTGGCGATCAGGGATTGGTGCCCATCGCGCAAGACCAGGTCGGTCACAAAAACTCTTGCCATGCTATTTCCCAGTGTTTTCTTTTTGAATGTTTTGTGTGTCCCCCGGCGGCGGGGGCGGTTACAAGCCCTCGTGAGCAGCAAGCGCCGCAGAGATGGCTACCGCGACCAGTTCCGGCGGGCGGCGGACGGGATAGTTTATCAGTTCGGGGTGGGTTTCCACAAAACTGGTGTCGAATCGGCCGCTACGGAAGTCCGGATTTTTCAGTATCTCCTGGTAGTAGGGGATGGTGGTCTTCACACCGAACACCGTCATGTCGCCCAGCGCCCGGCGGCCCCGTTCGACCACACCCTCCCAGGTCAGATTCCACACCGTGAGCTTGGCGCACATGGAGTCGTAGTAGGGGGGTATCATATAACCGGTGTACATGGCGGCGTCCGTCCTGACCCCCGGCCCGCCGGGTGCATAGTAGCGTGTCACCCGGCCGAAACTGGGCAGAAATTCGTTTTTCGGGTCCTCCGCGTTGATCCTGAACTCCATGGCGTAACCGCGGTAATTGACGTCCGACTGCTGGTATTGCAGCGGCAGCCCGCTGGCGATGCGGATCTGCTCCTGCACGATGTCTACCCCGGTGACCGTCTCCGTGACCGTGTGTTCCACCTGCAGGCGGGTGTTCATTTCCATGAAATAGAACTGGTTTTCCGTGTCCAGCAGGAATTCGACGGTCCCGGCATTTACGTAGCCGACCGTCTTGGCGGCTTGCACCGCCAGCTTTCCGATATAGCGCCGCTGGGCATCGGTGAGCTGGGGCGAGGGCGCGATCTCGATCAGTTTCTGGTTGCGACGCTGGATGGAGCAATCGCGCTCGAACAGGTGGATCACGTTTCCCTGGTTATCGCCCAGGATTTGCACCTCGATATGCCTCGGCTCGAGAATGCACTTCTCCAGGAATATTTCTGGTTTGCCGAAGGCCTTACCGGCCTCCGAGACGACGCGGTCGTAATTTTTGACCAGTTCCTGTTCGTTGTTGCAGCGGCGTATGCCCCGCCCGCCACCGCCGTTGGTGGCCTTCAACATCACCGGATAGCCGGTCTTGTTGGCAAGCCGGCGCGCCTCCTCCGCGTTTTCCAGGTTGTGGTCGCTTCCCGGGATGACCGGAATGCCCGCCTTGATCATGGCCAGGCGTGCCTGGACCTTGTCGCCCATCCGCCGAATGACCTGTGCCGAAGGACCGATGAACTTGATCCCGCGGCGCGCGCAGATTTCCGCAAGCACAGGATTTTCTGATAGGAACCCGTACCCCGGATGGAGCGCGTCGCAACCCGAAGCTACCGCGAGATTGACGATGTTGTGGGCGTTCAGATAGCCGATAACCGGGTCAGCGCCTATATTGTAGGCCTTGTCGGCCTTTTTCACATGCAGCGCGTGCCGGTCCGCATCGGTATAGATCGCGACCGACTGAATCCCCAATTCGGCGCATGCACGCACGATGCGCACAGCGATTTCCCCCCGATTGGCAATGAGGATTTTCTTGATCACTCAGCGGGCCCCTTTTTTGACAGCCAAAGCTAAAAATTATATCATGCGCGCCTTATGCCTGAACAGGTCGTGATAAAACAGTGATAAACGGTCCGGAATTCGCGCGCAACGGCGAAGTCTTACATGGTAAAATCGCCGTTGCAAGCATGTCGCGGTTGGAGGGTATTCTCTATTCCGATGACGGGATGCTCGACTACGAGCTGGCCGGTTATATCAACCGGGAGGGCAAGCCCGCCATTCGCTGCACTGTCCGCGGCATGCTCCCGCTTGTTTGCCAGCGCTGCCTGGAAGACTTCGCCTATCCGGTCGATATAGTATCCGACCTGATATTGGTGGAAGACGAAGGGGCCTTCGAAGAGATCGACGAAGACGACGCAACCGACGCCGTTGTGGCGGCCCCTTGCCTGGATCCGCTGGTGTTGGTGGAAGACGAGGTGTTGCTGGACATACCGATGTCCCCCAGGCATCCGTTGACGCAGTGCAAGATGCAGGCCGACGCCATGGAAATCGGGGCGGAAGAGCGGAAGGCCTTCGCGACGCTGGGTGTGCTGAAGGCGCAAGACAAAGAGTAAACGAAAGTTCGGTGACGGCCCGATATTAAGCCAGGGCCGTAGCCGTAAACCTTATCAAGGAGTCATCATGGCTGTTCAACAGAACAAGAAGTCCCCTTCCAAACGCGGCATGCGCCGCGCTCACGATTTCCTGACCAATCCGCCGTTGGCCGTGGAACCGACCACCGGAGAGGTGCATCTGCGCCACCACATCAGCCCGAGCGGCTATTATCGCGGCCGGAAGGTGACGCGCGCCAAAGGCGAATGACGACGACTCCTCCTCTCGGGCCGCTTGCACGCAGCCGCCGCTGACTGCCACGTATGGAAATTACCGTGGCCGTTGACGCCATGGGCGGAGATCACGGCCCCCATGTCACTGTACCGGCGGCGCTGGCGTATCTCAGCCGAAATCCCGAAATCAACATCGTCCTGGTAGGGCTGGAACCGGCAATCGAGGCGGAATTGCGCGCCCGTAAGGCCTCCGTGGGGCCGCGGCTGCGCGTCCGGCACGCCGGCGAAGTGGTGACCATGGACGATCCGCCGGCACTCGCGCTGCGCAACAAGAAGGATTCCTCCATGCGCGTGACCATCGATCTGGTGAAAAGCGGCGAGGCCCACGCCGGCATCAGCGCGGGGAATACCGGCGCCTTGATGGCCATGTCCCGTTTTGTGCTGAAAATGCTGCCGGGAATCGAGCGCCCGGCGATCGCCACCGTTCTCCCCACCATAAACGGTCATACCCACGTGCTGGATCTGGGGGCCAACGTGGACTGCGGTGCCGCCCATTTGCTGCAATTCGCCATCATGGGGGCGATGCTGGTGTCCGCCGTCGAGCATAAACCGGCGCCGACGGTCGGGCTATTGAACATCGGCGAAGAAGACATCAAGGGCAACGAGGTAGTGAAGGAAGCGGCCGAACTGCTGCGCGGCAGCCGCCTCAACTTTTACGGCAACGTGGAAGGGGACGACATCTACAAGGGCACCACGGACGTCGTGGTATGCGATGGATTCGTCGGCAACGTGGCATTGAAGACCTCCGAGGGTCTGGTCCAGATGCTGGCGACATTCCTGCGCCAGGAATTCAAGCGCAACCTGTTCACCCGCATTGCCGGACTTGTCGCACTGCCGGTCCTAAAGGCCTTCAAGGATCGTGTCGATCACCGCCGTTACAATGGAGCGAGCCTTCTGGGGCTGCGGGGCGTTATAATAAAAAGCCACGGTTCCGCGGATCCCTTCGCCTTCGAGTGCGCCATAGAGCGCGCCGTGGAGGAGGTGCGCAACGGGGTGTTGCGCCGCATCAGTGAACAAATGTCCCTCATGACTGCGGGAGCGGCCTGATGCACGCGCGCATCGTTGGAACGGGCGGGTATCTGCCCGAAAGAATTCTGACCAACCACGACCTGGAGAAGATGGTGGATACCTCCGACCAGTGGATCGTGGACCGAACGGGCATCCGGGAGCGCCACCTGGCAGCGGATCACGAGATGACCAGTGACCTTGCCCTGTGCGCCAGCAGGGAGGCGATCAAGGCGTCCGGCATCGACACTCAGGAAATCGACCTGATTATCGTTGCCACCACCACCCCCGATCTGGTTTTCCCCAGCACCGCCTGCATTCTTCAATCCAAGCTTGGCATCGAGAACGGAGGTGCCGCCTTCGATATCCAGGCGGTGTGCAGCGGTTTTGTCTACGGCCTGTCGGTTGCGGACAACTTCATACGCAGCGGGCAGAGCAAATGCGCACTGGTGGTCGGGGCGGAAACCCTGTCGCGAATCACCGATTGGACCGACCGCTCCAACTGCATATTGTGGGGAGACGGTTCCGGGGCGGTGATCCTCAAGTCCAGCGAGGAGCCCGGCATCATCTCCACCCACCTGCACGCGGACGGCAGCTACAAAGACTTGCTGCGGGTTTCGGGGGGAATATCCTCCGGTTTAGATGGCAAGGTCTGCATGCGCATGGAGGGCAATGCGGTATTCAAGGTGGCGGTGAATACCCTGGACGCCATCGTGGACGAAACCCTGAGCGCCAACGGCCTGGAAAAATCCGATATAAGCTGGCTGGTGCCCCATCAGGCGAACACCCGCATTATCCAGGCGACCGCCAGGAAGCTCGGCATGAGCATGGACAACGTCGTGGTTACCGTGGAAAAACACGGCAACACGTCTGCGGCCTCGATCCCCCTCGCCCTGGACGTGGCGGTACGCGACGGCCGCATCAAGAAAGGCGAAGTGGTCTTGATGGAGGCCTTCGGCGGCGGCTTCACATGGGGCTCCGCGCTGTTGCGCTGGTAGCATGATATGGAATCCGACATGAAATTCGCATTTGTTTTTCCCGGCCAGGGCTCCCAATCAGTAGGCATGATGAAAGGCTACAGGGCCTTGCCCGCGGTGCGGGATACCTTTGCCGAGGCGTCCGAGGTACTGGGCCTGGATCTGTGGCGTCTGGTGGAAGAGGGGCCGGCCGAGGAACTCAATCTGACGATGAACACGCAGCCGGTCATGCTGGCGGCGGGCGTTGCGGTCTACCGGGCCTGGATGGCGTTGGGCGGCCCGGTTCCCGTGGCAATGGCCGGCCACAGCCTGGGCGAGTACACTGCGCTCACGGCGGCCGGCGCCCTGTCTTTCGGCGATGCCCTGCCTTTGGTCCGCTTCCGCGCCAAGGTGATGCAAGAGGCCGTCGCCGAGGGCGTGGGAGGGATGGCCGCCATTTTGGGCTTGGACGATGAGGCGGTACGGGCGGTCTGCTCCGAGGCCGCCCAGGGCGAGGTGCTGGAGGCGGTGAACTTCAACTCTCCCGGGCAGGTGGTGATCGCCGGCCACAAGGGCGCGGTGGAGCGCGGCATGGCCCTGGCCAAGGCAAGAGGGGCGAGGCGAGCCCTGCCGCTGCCGGTGAGCGTGCCTTCTCATTGTGCATTGATGCGGCCTGCCGCCGAGGCGTTGGGGCGATATCTGGATTCGGTCACGATTGCAAGGCCTGCCGTCCCGGTGGTCCACAACGCCGATGTCGCCAGCTACGACGACCCGGCCCGGATCAGGGAGGCCTTGGTGCACCAGTTGTTCAGTCCGGTACGCTGGGTGGAGACGGTTCGTCAGCTTGCCGGGCAGGGTGTCACCCATATGGCCGAATGCGGGCCCGGCAAGGTGTTGGCGGGCTTGAGCAAGCGAATAGACGATTCCGTGCAGATGTTCGCCCTGGTGGACGCAGACGCCGTCGAACAGGTAAAGGCCGTGATGGCGGGCTAGAACAGGCGCCCCGCAGATATTTATCCATGAAATTGACTGTTTCCGTTAATCAATTGTTTATAATATTTAAATTGTTTATATCTGCGGGTGTCTCGCGCAGATGGAGGTTGGCATAATGCTCAGCGGACAAGTGGTCCTGGTGACCGGCGCAAGCCGCGGCATCGGCCAGGCCATCGCACTCGAATTAGGCAGGCAAGGGGCCACGGTGGTGGGCACCGCCACCAGCCCCGGCGGCGCCGAAGCCATCAGCGCTTATCTCGCCCGGGCCGACGTCAAAGGGATGGGGCTGGTGCTGGACGTCACCGACGGGGCGCAGGTGGACTCGCTGCTCTCGACGATTCAGGCGCAGTTCGGGGACGTCGCCATATTGGTGAACAATGCGGGGATCACCCGCGACAACCTGCTCATGCGGATGAAAGACGATGAGTGGGACGATATCATGGAGACCAACCTGAAGTCCGTATTCCGGCTCAGCAGGGCAGTCCTGCGCTCGATGATGAAGGCGCGCCGGGGACGCATTATCAGCATCGCTTCGGTGGTGGGGGTGATGGGGAACGCCGGCCAGACCAATTACGCTGCGGCCAAGGCTGGTATAATCGGCTTCAGCAAGTCGCTGGCGCGGGAGGTGGGCAGCCGCAATATTACGGTTAACTGTGTCGCTCCCGGCTTTATCGACACGGACATGACACGCGCGCTCCCGGAGGCCCAGCGGGCGGCATTGCTGGCCCACATCCCGCTGGGGAGACTGGGCCAGGTGGAAGACGTGGCCGCGGCCGTGTCTTTTCTGGCGTCTCCCCAAGCCGCCTACGTCACCGGTACGACGTTGCACGTAAACGGCGGCATGTACATGGATTAAGGCGGGCCTCGGCCCGGATCCGGGGTTCGTCCCAGAACTGCATGATTTTTTTATGTTGGCGATTTTGGTAGAATGCCAACGCTTTCTAGTTTCGGCGGGACCAGAGAGTATAGCCTCCGCTAAAAACTTGATATTTTAGATCACCATGAGAGGGTAATATAAATGGAAAATATCGAACAACGCGTCAAGAAGATCGTTGCCGAGCAACTCGGGGTCAACGAGGCGGAGGTGAAGAGCGAATCCTCTTTCGTCGACGACCTGGGAGCCGACTCCCTGGACACGGTGGAACTGGTCATGGCTCTCGAGGAAGAATTCGATTGCGAGATTCCCGATGAGGAGGCCGAAAAGATCACGACCGTCAGGCAGGCCATCGACTACATCAACAACAACGCAAAATAACCCCTTTCTCCCCTGCAACCAGTCAAATTTCGGAGCTGTGTTTTGTCTAGACGCAGAGTAGTCATCACCGGGCTCGGCATCGTCTCGCCCGTGGGCATCGGAATTAAGGCGGCCTGGGCGAACATTCTGGCGGGGCAATCCGGTATCGGCAGGATCACTCGGTTCGATGCGTCCGCTTTCGCTTCCCAGATCGCCGGCGAAGTAAAGGATTTCGATGTTACGCAATATCTGAGCGCCAAAGACGCTCGCCGCATGGACATCTTTATCCAGTATGGCCTGGCGGCGGCGATTGAGGCTGTCAAGGATTGCGGCATCCAGGTCACGGAGCAAAACGCCGAACGCATCGGCGTCAATATCGGCTCCGGCATGGGCGGCCTGCCGATGATAGAGGACAGTCACAGTGTCTATCTGAAGGACGGACCGCGCAAGATATCCCCTTTCTTTGTGCCGGGGACCATCATCAACATGGTATCGGGCAACCTTTCCATCATTTATGGATTCAAGGGACCCAACCTGGCCATGGTCACTGCGTGCAGCACCGCCACTCACTGTATTGGCGACTCCGCGCGGCTGATCGAATACGGCGACGCGGATGTCATGATCGCCGGGGGTTCGGAATCGACGGTCACGCCGATGGCCATCGGCGGCTTCTCCTCGGCGCGTGCCCTGAGCACGCGCAACGATGATCCGGAAACGGCCAGCAGGCCGTGGGACACCGGGCGGGATGGGTTTGTGCTGGGCGAGGGGGCGGGCATCCTGGTGCTGGAGGAGTACGAGCACGCCAGGGCGCGGGGGGCCAAGATCTATGCCGAACTCGCCGGCTTCGGAATGAGCGCCGACGCGCATCATATGACAGCTCCCTGCGAAGACGGGGAGGGGGCGGCGCGCTGCATGCGCAATGCGATGAAGAATGCCGGCCTGAACGCGGAGCAGGTGGATTACATCAACGCCCACGGCACCTCCACGCCCCTCGGTGATCTGGCGGAGACGGTGGCCGTCAAGCGCTTTCTGGGCGATCATGCCAAGCAGGTGGCGGTCAGTTCGACCAAGTCCATGACGGGCCACTTGCTGGGAGCAGCCGGCGGGGTGGAGGCGGTCTTTTCCACCCTGAGCGTGCATGAACAGGTTGCTCCGCCGACCGTCAATATCTTTGAACAGGACCCCGCCTGCGACCTGGATTACGTGCCCAATGTCGCCCGCGAGATGAAGATCGACGTGGCGCTTTCCAACTCTTTCGGATTCGGCGGCACCAACGGAACGCTGGTGTTCCGTAAAATCTGATAGGGTCCCCGTCGAGACACCTGCCCCTAGCAACTGTTCGCGAAAGGGCCCGACAGACACACACACCTAGTCGGCGAGACTTCCGTGCCAGTGATCCGCGTCTCCGGTACGCTCGACTTGCTCGGGCTGCACGCCGCCCACCGGCAGCGCTATCCTTTCTTATTGCAGACCGCCGCGGGCGACGGATGGGATATCTTGCTCGCCTTCCCCGGCGAATCCCATCTCCTGCCCGCATCGTCCGCGCAAACCACCCTTTTCTTGAATCGCCTGGACGAATGCCGGCACAGTCTGAGGGATGGACTGCAGGGGGAGGCGCAGCCGCTGCCGTTCCGCGGCGGATGGTTTGTCTACCTGGGCTACGAACTGCTGCACCAGTTTGAACCCTCGGTGCCGCTCCGGCCCGGGCTTCCCGATTTTCCCATTGGCTGCCTGGCCCGTATCCCCGCCGCCATCCTGGTCGATAATCGCAGCCGGCATACCTACTTTTTCGCCGAAGCGGGACACGAGAAATGCCTGGCGGCGATGCAGCGAGACGCAGGGCGCGCAATCCGGTTCAATCCTCGGCCGATCGTCCTGGCGTCCCTGGAGGAAGAAAACGAAACCTTGTTCCTTGAGGGAGTGGAACGGGTGAAGGCCTACATCAGGGAGGGGGATGCGTTTCAGGTGAATCTCTCGCGGCGCTGGCAGTCGCGGCTCGCCAGCCGAAACAGTGCCGCGGATATCTACGGGGCGCTGCGCCACCACAACCCGGCGCCTTTTGCGGGCGTCGCGGACTTCGGGAGGCACCGGATCGTCAGTTCTTCGCCGGAGAGGTTGCTCAGGGTAAGGGACGGGCTCATCGAAACCAGGCCCATCGCCGGCACCCATCCCCGCTCTGCCGTGACAGCGGAGGATGACAAGTTGAGGAAGGCCCTGTTGGCGCATCCCAAGGAGCGCGCGGAGCACATCATGCTGGTGGACCTGGAGCGGAACGACCTGGGGAGGATTTGCCGGCCGGGGAGCGTGACGGTGGACGAACTGATGAAGGTCCGCAGTTATGCCCACGTGCACCACATAGAGTCCAACGTGCAGGGCCGTCTGAGGGCCGGCATCACCCCAGGCGAGGTGATGCGGGCGCTGTTCCCCGGGGGGACCATCACCGGCTGTCCGAAGGTACGCACCATGCAGATCATCGGCGAACTGGAGCCGGCGCCGCGCCTAGCCTACACCGGGAGCATGGGTTACCTGAACCGCGACGGAGACATGGACTTGAACATCCTGATTCGCACCTTCATGCTGGACGGCGACGAACTCAGTTTCAATGCGGGTGCCGGCATCGTGGCGGACTCGGTGCCGGAAAAGGAACTGCAGGAAACCCGCGCCAAGGCGAAGGGACTACTGAAGGCCTTGGGGGCGTAAGTTCGCCGACCATGGCCCACCGGAACCACACGGAATGATCCTGATCAACGGGCAAGAACGAGACACGATCCCGGTGGACGACCGTGGGCTCGCTTACGGCGACGGCCTATTTCGCACCTTGGTGATACGAGGCGGCATGCCCGTGGCCTGGCGACACCACTACCGGAAGCTGTCCCATGACTGCGCGGTGCTGGGAATAGCTTGCCCCGAGGAATCCGTCTGGATGGAAGACCTGATTCGGCTCAGCCGGTGCGAACCCGCCTGCGTGGTAAAGATCACGGTAACGCGCGGGCGCGGTGCCCGCGGCTATGCCGGCCCGGCGACGGCGCAGCCCACGCGTATCCTGAGCACCGGCCCGATCCCGGCGTATCCCGCCGGCTGGCTGAAGGACGGAGTCAGGCTGCATCTGTGCCGGATGCGGCTTGGCCATCAGCCCGGACTGGCCGGGGTAAAACACCTGAACCGGCTGGAAAACGTCCTGGCTCGCATGGAATGGCGCGATCCGGGGACGGCGGAAGGGCTGCTGCTGGACCAGGAAGGCAACGTGATCGAGGGGACCATGTCCAATGTATTCGCGCTTCGCGCCGGCGTGCTCTACACGCCGGACCTGGGACGCTGCGGTGTCGCCGGCGTGACCCGGGACCGTATAATGGCACTGGCGCCCGAATTGGCGCTGCCGCTGCAGGTACGGAACTTTCCGTTGCCGTTTCTGTTGCAGGCCGAGGAGGTCTTTCTATGCAACAGCGTAATAGGGGTCTGGCAAGTGCGGGAAGCCGGAGAGAAGACCTGGGACCGGGGCGGGCTGACTGGAACGATAAGGCGATTGCTGGATGAAAAAAACGATTAGACGCGCGCTGCTGGCCATTCTGGTTCCGGCGCTGCTGGCGTCGGCCTGGATGACATATTATGCCAATACCCTCTTGTCTTTGCCGCGGCTCCCCTTCGAGTTCACCCTCAAGCACGGCAGCAGTCTGAGAAGCGTGGCCAGACAGCTCACCGAGGCCGGGGTGCTGCGGAAGCCGTGGGCCTTTACCGCGTTGGTGAGGCTTTTCGGAAAGGCGAGCGCGGTCAAGGCGGGCAACTATCAGTTGGACAAGAATCTCACCCCGATGCAGCTTTTCCGCAAGATCACCGAGGGCGATGTGACCCAGAGCGAGATCACGTTTATCGAGGGATGGAACTTTGGCCAACTGCGCAAGGCCCTAGACGAGCACCCGGGTATCCGTCACGAGACCAGGGGCCTGAGCGAGCAGGAAATACTCGCGCGCATCGGGGCGGACAAGAGCCACGCCGAGGGCCTGTTTTTTCCGGACACCTATTTTTTCAGCACCGGCATGAGCGATGTCGATATTCTCAGGCGCGCTTACCAAACGATGAGCGTCCATCTGGCGAAAGAATGGGAAGGGCGCGCGCCGGGCTTGCCCTACACCATCCCTTACCAGGCCCTGATCATGGCGTCCATCATCGAGAAAGAAACCGGACAGGCCGGCGAGCGCCCCCTGGTGGCGGCCGTGTTTGTCAATCGGCTGCGGCTGGGCATGAGGCTGCAGACGGATCCCACCGTGATCTACGGCCTGGGCCAGGCGTTCGACGGGAACTTGCACAAACGTGATCTGACGACGGACGGGCCCTACAACACCTACACCCGCGCCGGCCTGCCGCCGACGCCTATCGCCATGCCCGGACTGGAGTCGATCCACGCGGCACTCCATCCTGCCGCAAACCCGGTGCTGTATTTCGTGGCGAAGGGGAACGGCACCCACAAGTTCTCCGTCTCCCTTGCCGAGCACAACCGGGCTGTGGCAAGGTATCAGTTGCGGCGCTGAGCAAGCCTCTCCGCTTGCGCCAGAACCGAAGGGGACGAAAAATTACAGGTAAATTCATCACGCTGGAGGGCATAGACGGGGCGGGCAAGAGTACCCATCTCGCTTGGCTGGCGGAGCGTCTGCGCACCCTGGGGCGCGAAGTGATCGTCACCCGTGAGCCGGGGGGAACGCCGCTCGGAGAAAAGTTGCGGCAATTGATCCTGGGCGAGGCGATGCACGCGGAGACCGAGGCACTGCTAATTTTCGCGGCCCGGCGCGAGCACTTGGACAAGGTGATTCTGCCGGCCTTGCGGCAAGGGGTGTGGGTGGTGTCCGACCGTTTCACCGATGCCAGCTTTGCCTATCAGTGCGGCGGCCGGGGGCTGCCGGAAGCCAAGCTGCAGGTATTGGAGCAATGGGTGCAGCAGGGATTTCAACCCGACCTCACCCTGCTTTTCGACCTGCCGGTGGAAATCGGAAGACAGCGACTATTGTCCTCCCGGGCTGAGGCGGGCGGAGGGCAGGGGTTGGATCGGTTCGAGCAGGAACGGGAGACCTTTTTTCGCGGGGTGCGGCAGACTTACCTGAAGCGCGCCCAACAGTTTTCGCAAAGGATACGGGTCATCGATTCCGGGCGCGGCCTCCAAGAGATTCATGCAGAGCTTGAAAATATAATTCGATCTATCTGATTAATGAATATATATCCTTGGCAACACAGTGCCTGGCAACACATCCAGTCGTACAAGGGCAGGCTGCACCATGCCTTGTTGCTGCAAGGGCGGCCGGGAATAGGAAAGCTTGCCTTCGGGCAGGCACTCGCTCAGGCGATGCTGTGTGAAAACCCCGCGGACGGCGGCCTGCCTTGCGGACACTGCCCTGCCTGCACCTGGTTTGTTCAGGGCAACCACCCCGACTACCGCCTGCTGGAGCCCGATGCCCTGGCCCGAGCCGCCGGGGGCTCCGAGGAAGATATTTCTTCCAAAGGGGAAAAGAAGGGAAGCGCGCAAATCTCCGTCCTGCAGGTGCGGGAGCTCGCCGGCTTCGTCAATCTGTCCACTCACCGCAATGGGCTTCGCGTCATCCTGGTCCACCCGGCCGAATCCATGAACGTGCACGCGGCCAACGCCCTGCTGAAGACGCTGGAGGAGCCGCCGCCCGGAACCCTGATCATCCTGGTGAGTCACCATCCGTACCAGTTGCTGCCGACCATCCGCAGCCGATGCCAAAAAATCGCCATGCCTGCACCCGAGCGGGCCGTGGCGGTCGAATGGCTCGAGGAGCAAGGGGTGAACGACGCCGAGCTATGCCTGGTTCAGGCCGGCGATGCGCCGCTGGCGGCGCTTGCCATGGGGCAAGGGAACCACCAGGAGCAGCGCAGGTCCTTTCTTGGTAAACTGGTTGAAATAGATTCGATAACTCCTTTTACAATCGCTGAAAAATTTCACGCGCATGATCTGCTCTCGCTGCTCAAGTGGCTGCAGCAGTGGATTTATGATTTAATCAGCGTCAGGCTGATCGGCAAGACCCGGTATCATCTGGATTTCGCTTCGGGCCTGCAAGAGTTGGCCGGGAAAACGAACCTGGCCAAGCTTCTCGCTTTCCAGCGGAGTTTGGTGGAGGCGCGCAGGACTGCGCACCATCCTCTCAATCCACAGTTGTTGCTGGAAAGCCTGCTGATATCCTATGCCGATCTGGCCCACCCGGATGGGGAGGCAAGCTATGACTGATCAGAAAAGCCCTGGCGTACCGCGGCCCGGCGTCCTGTCCTTGAGTATCAAGGAGAAGTCGGCGCTTTTTGCGGCCTATATGCCCTACGTAAAGGGCGGGGGCATCTTCATCCCGACCACCAAGCCCTACCGCCTGGGCGACGAGGTGTTCATGCTGCTCAGCCTGATGGACGATCCCAACAAGATCCCGGTAGCCGGCCGGGTGGTCTGGATCACGCCCCCGGCCGCCCAGGGCAACAAGACGCAAGGCATCGGCGTGCGCTTCAACGACAACGAAAGCAGCGTGGCGGCGCGCAACAAGATCGAGGGCCTGCTTGGCGGCTCGCTGAAATCCGCTCGCCCCACCCATACCATGTAACCCGCCCCCGACGGCGGCAACCTTTATCGAATCCCTAACGCTGCGATGCATCAGACCCTGATCGATTCCCACTGTCACATCAATTTTCCCGAACTGGCCGCCAGGGCCGACGACGTCATCACGCGCATGACGGAAAACGGCGTCAGTCACGCCCTCTGCATCGGGGTAAATTTGAGGGATCTGCCCCAGGTGCTGGCGATGGCTCAGCGTTTTTCCAATGTTTACGCCACCGTGGGGGTGCATCCCGACCACCGGGAAGACCATGAGCCCGGCATGGAGGAACTGGTGGCGCTGGCCGGCCAGCCAAAAGTGGTGGCCATCGGGGAGACCGGCCTGGACTATTTCCACCTCAAGGGGGACCTGGGGTGGCAGCGGGAGCGCTTCCGCACCCACGTTCGGGCGGCCAAGGCATGCGCCAAGCCGCTGGTCATACACACCCGGGAGGCCGCCGCGGATACCCTGCGCATCATGGAGGAGGAGGGGGCCGCCGACGTGGGCGGGGTGATGCACTGCTTCACCGAAAGCTGGGAAGTCGCCCAGGCCGCCCTGGCGATGAATTTCCACATCTCCTTTTCCGGCATCCTCACATTCAAGAACGCGGTTGCCCTGAGGGAAGTTGCCGCAAAGGTCCCCCTCGAGCGCATGCTGGTGGAGACCGATTCCCCCTACCTCGCCCCCCATCCCCACCGCGGCAAGACCAACGAGCCCGCTTTCGTGAAATACGTCGCCGAGGAGGTCGCCCGCCTCAAGGGCGTCAGCCTGGAACAAGTCGCTCGCGTCACCACGGAGAATTTCCTGCGGCTGTTCAAGATCCAGTAGGCATGGAGATTATTTTCCTGGGCACCGGCTCAAGCACCGGCACGCCGGTGATCGGTTGCGGCTGTCCTGCTTGCGTCTCCGACAATCCGCGCAACCGGCGGACCCGCTGTTCCGCGGCGGTAAGGACCGGCGCCGGACAGGTGCTGCTGATCGATACCGGGCCCGACCTGCGGCTGCAGGCCCTGCGGGAGAATCTGTTGCAGGTGGACGGGGTGCTCTATACCCACACCCATGCGGATCACCTGAACGGGATCGACGACCTGCGCAATTTCTGCTACCTGCAAAAACGACCCATCCCCGTGTTCGGCAATGAGTTGACCATCAACAACATCCGACAGCGCTTCGGGTACGCATTCGGCCCCCCCGGGCAATACTGGGACAAACCGGTGCTGACCTCCCATGTGGTCGCCGACGGTTTCGAGTTCGCGGGGGCCAGGATCACCCCGATACCCGTCATGCACGGCAAGCTCCAGATAATTGGGTATCGCATTAATAATATGGCATATCTAACTGATATATCACATATAAGCGACGACAGCATGAGGCTCCTGGGAGGGCTGGACGTGCTGCTCCTGGATTGCCTTCATTACCGACCCCATCCCACCCACGTCCATTTCGACCAGTCCTTGGAGTATGCGCGGCGTATCAACGCCCGCGAGACCTATCTGATCCACATGACCCACCAGATGGAGTACGCGGAGGCGAGCAGCAGGCTGCCGCCGGGGGTGCGGCTAGGCTATGACGGTCTTAGGTTGTATATTGACGACTAGGAGGACCACCCCTCCGGTCTCAAGGGGTCCACGACCGGTGAACAAAATCATTGCCGCATGGTTGCTGTTGTTGGCTTTTCACGGGACGGCCTGGGCGGAGGCCTACGACGACATGTTCCAGGCCATCCAAGCGGACGACACGGTCACGGTCGATGGCTTGTTGCGCAAGGGCATGGACCCGGATACCTCCGATCGGGACGGAAACACCCTGCTGATGGTGGCGATCCGCGACGGCAGCGGCAATGCGGCGAGACTGCTGCTGGCGGCGGGCGCCAAGGTGAACGTGCGCAACGCCTACGGTGAAACGCCGCTCATGCTGGCTGCCTATCAGGGCTCCCTTGCCATGGTGCGCGCCTTGCTGGCCAAGGGCGCCGAGGTAAATGTGCGCGGCTGGACCCCCTTGATCTATGCGGCGGCCCGCGGCCATACCCGGATCGTGGAACTGCTGCTGGACCATGGGGCACAGATCGATGCCGGTAGCGCCAACGGCACCACTGCACTGATGATGGCGGCTCGGGGCGGCCATCTGGATACCGTCAAATTGCTGCTGGAGCGGCACGCCGATCCCAATATCTCGAACCAGGCCGGCGCGACCGCCATCACGTGGGCCTTGCAGCAAGGAAACACCGACATCGCCGATCTGCTGAAAGCGGCGGGAGAGAAGGAATGAGCGAGGCAACAACCATCCCCTGATGCGCCGGAGATACCAATCCCATGCCCCATGACCCGTTGCAGGAGAGCCGGGATCTGCGGCGCCAGTTGAACACCCTGATTCAGCAAGCCCGCGAAAATGAGCGCGTGCTGCAGCGCTTTCAGGACATGGAGCTATGCCTGATCGGCGCGGCCGGTTTCCGGGACCTGATCGAGGGCATCTTGTATCGCCTGTGCAGCGCTTTCGATCTGAGCGCGGTGACCCTCGCCCTGCTCGACCCGGAGCACGAGATCAGACAGATGCTGCTGGATCTGGATATCGGGCTCGCCGCCTGCCCCGAAGTGCTGTTTCTGGACAATCAGGAGGAGCTATTCCGGTTGCTGGGGACGTCGCCTGTCCCCTTGCTGGGTCCTTTCAACGCCTCCCACGGTTTTCTGTTCCTGCCTTGCCCGACACCCCCAGCCAGCGTGGCCATTCTGCCCCTTGCCCGCCGGGGAGGGCTGATCGGCAGCATGAATCTGGGCAGCGCGGCGAGGGGCCGCTTTGTCTCCGGCACGGCCACCGACTTCGTCCAGCGGCTGGCGGCGGTCGCCGCCATCTGCCTGGAAAACGTCACCAACAACGAACGCCTGAAGCACATAGGCCTGACAGACCCGCTTACCGGGGTGCACAACCGGCGCTTTTTCGACCAGCGCTTGAGGGAAGAGACGGGGCGCGCCCTGCGCCAGGGGCATGCCCTGTCCTGCCTGCTGTTGGACGTGGACCACTTCAAGCGGGTCAACGACACCTACGGGCACCAGGTGGGCGACCAGGTGTTGCGGGAGGTGGCGGGGCGCATCAAACTGCAATTGCGTTTGAGCGATGCCATGGCGCGCTACGGCGGAGAGGAATTCGCCGTGCTGCTCAGCGAAACCGGCGAAACGCTGGCCCTCGCCGTGGCCGAACGCATCCGCCGGAGCATCAGCCAGCAACCGTTCCGGCTTGCCGAGGCTAAAAGCCTGCCGGTGACCCTTTCCATCGGCATCGCTACCTTTCACGACGGCCGTCCCGGCCAGGATATCGACGTAATTACAGAGGGGCTGGTCGCAGGCGCCGACCGGGCCCTGTATCAAGCCAAGGAGAGCGGACGCAACCGCGTGGTCGCCGATTCCGGCCGTTAACCGGGGACGGCGCGGCCGCACCTCGCCCGGCGGCCCCGGCAGCGGCTCAACCGTCCGCGAAAACGGGTTGTTGCCATTTTTGCGCCTATGGGTTAGAGTGGCGCCATGGGTTATATGCGTGGCGAATTACAACGACTGGTCGGCCGTCTGCTGCTGGCGTTACTGCTGTTCACCCAGTTCGCGCTGGTGGCGCAGCCGTGCACCCTGGCCGAGCCCGCGCCGCAAAAGGTATTCGCAGCGGAGACGCCTTGCGCCATGCCTGGTATGGCCGCTCACGACACGGACAGCCCCAACGCCTGCCTGCTCCATTGCACCTCGGGCTATCAGGCGCTGGATCTGCACCACCTACCGCCGGCCGCGCCCGTGGCCTTGGCATCTCCCCTCATTCTCCCGCTTGCCGCGGTCGCGCCCGTGGTCCGATCCTATGAACCCGTGCTGCTGGCGCGGGTCGTCGATCCCCCGCTTTCGATCCTGTTCCGGAATTTCCGCAACTAGCCTCTGCGAGCTTCGTTGACCGCCGCCTGCGCGGCGTTTCGTCGTCGTTAATGATCTCGCGGAGCAATCATGTTTTCCAGAGCCTTACTCCTGTTGTGGGCAGTGGCGTTCGCCACTCGCTGCGTGGCGGCACCCCTGAGCCTGGGCGAAGCCGTCCGGCTGGCTGTTTCGAATCAACCGATCTTGTCGGGCCAAAGGGCGGCTGTCGATGCGGCACGCCAAAATGGCATAGCCGACTCGCAATTGCCCGATCCCAAGCTGAAAGTCGGAGTGAGCAATGTGCCCACCGATACCTTCAGTCTGTCCCGGGACTCCATGACTCAGGAAACGGTGGCCATCGAACAGACCATTCCCGGTGGCGACAAGCTGAGATTGAAAGGGCGAAAGGGCGAAGCCGAGGCGGAGCAAGGCGAAGCGGAACTGGACACGGCCCGGCGTACGGTCGAACGCGACGCCGGCCTCAGTTGGCTGGATCTTTACTACGCCTTGAAGGCACAATCCTTGGTACGCGATCTGCTGCGATCTTATCGCCAGCAGACCGAGGCGGCGACAATCGACTACGAAACCGGCAAGGCCACCCAGCAGGCGGTGCTGAAACTGAAAGGGGAATCGGCGCTCCTTCAAGATCGCCTGGACGATCTGCGGGCACAAGTGGAGCGGGCCCGCGCAGGGCTGGCACGCTGGATAGGGAAGGACGCCGGGAGGGATTTGCCCGGGTCGCTGCCGCCGCCGGAAAAAAGGGAGCCAAGCCTAGAGGCATTACGCCTTGGCCTGTCCACCCATCCCCGGATTGTCGCATTGAACAAAGCCGAGGCGGTGGCCGCGAGTGACGTGGCGCTGGCCCGGCAAGCCTACAAGCCTGACTGGTCCGTCGAGCTCGGCTATTCGCGCCGCGGCCCGTCGTACGCCGACATGGTTTCCCTCCAGGTCGGGGTGGATCTGCCCCTGTTCCCAAAAAACCGCCAGGACCGGGCACTCGCGTCCAAGCTGGCGCTGCTCGACAAGACGCGCGACCTGGAAATGGACGGCTTGCGCGCCTTGAACGCCGAACTCATGAGCGACTACGCCGAGCGGCAGGCAGCGCGTTCCCGCATTGCCCGTTACCGCACCACGATTATTCCTCTTGTCGAACAACGGGTATCCGCCGCCCTGATCGATTATCGGACGGGCCGGGCGGATTTGTCCGGCGTGCTGGAGGCACGCCGGGCGCAGCTCGATGCAAGGCTGCAGTCGCTGGCCCTTGAAGTCGCGCAAGCCAAGGCACAGGTGCGGTTGGATTACTTCGTTGAATCGGGACGGGAGGGCGGGCAATGACGACGCGCGGGAAGCTTTTCATTGTGGGCGGGGTCGTGGCGGCGCTGGCTCTGGCTGCTGCCGGGTATTTTGTTTTTGTCGAGTCTCGTGGGAAAGGCACGACTGCCGGTGCAGTGCAGCCCGCCGCGCCCGCCTCCGGCCGTTCGGAGCGGAAGATTCTGTACTGGACCGATCCGATGATTCCGGGGTTCCGCAGCGACAAGCCCGGAAAATCACCTATGGGCATGGACATGGTGCCTGTCTATGCGGACGAATCCGGTCAGCGCGGGGGAATCACCATTGACCCGCGCGTGGTCGAAAACATGGGGGTGCGCACCGCGGCGGTCGAAAAAGGCACGATCTCGAGCCACGTCGATACGGTGGGCTACGTGAAACCCGACGAGCGCCGCATCGAAGTGGTGCAATCCCGGGCAGCGGGCTGGGTGGAACGGCTATCCGCCCGGGCGGTGAACGACCCCGTCAAAAAAGGCCAGCCCCTGCTGGAAATTTATGCCCCCGATCTGCTCGCCGCCCAGGAGGAATTCCTGTTGACGCTGAAAGGCGCCCCGGGTGCGGAGAGGGATACGGCGCTCGTCGAGGCGGCCCGCCGCCGCCTGCAACTCCTCGGTGTTTCCGAGGGCCAGATCCGCCGGCTCGAACAGACCGGCAAGGCTTCCCGGCGGATCACGCTTTATTCTCCCGTCACCGGCGTCGTGTCGGATCTCGGGGTGCGGGAAGGGGCGGCCGTTTCCCCGAGCCAGCCCGTGATGTCCCTGCTGGACCTGTCCACGGTGTGGGTCATCGCCGAGGTGCCCGAGAACCAGAGTGCGTGGGTCGCCCAAGGGGATAAGGCGGAGGTCCGCCTGCCCTCCCTTCCCGGCAAGGCGTTCGATGGCAAGGTCGACTACGTCTATCCCGAACTGTCCGCCGGCACTCGCACCCTGAAGGCGCGGGTTCGCTTGGACAATCCGGGCGACATGCTCAAGCCCAACATGTTCGCCAATGTGCGGCTATCCGGCGGCGCGTCCCGGGAGGCGCTGCTGATTCCGACCGAGGCGGTGATCTACACCGGCAAGCGAAGCGTGGTGATCGTCGCCGATGGGCAGGGCAGGTTCCATCCCGTGGATGTGGTCACAGGGGAGGAGAGCGGGGGAAAGACGCAAATCCTGAAAGGGCTCGAGGAAGGCCAGAGGGTGGTGACGTCCGGGCAGTTCCTGATCGATTCCGAAGCCAATCTCCAGGCGGGGATGGAGCGCCTGGAAAGCGCACGGGAAGCGGCTCCCGGTATGGCAGCCGCTCCAGCGCCCGCGGCTTCCGCCGGCGCCGCTTCGACCGGAGTTATCGAGGGCCACGGTACGGTCAATGGCGTAGACATGAAGGCCGGCACGGTCAATCTTACCCACGGGCCTATCCAGGCCATCGGCTGGCCGGGAATGACCATGGATTTCCCGGTGCAGGATAAATCCCTCCTTTCCGGCATCAAGCCCGGAGTACGGGTGGATTTCCGGCTTAGCCCAAGCGCTGACGGCCAATACGCCATCGTTGCGATCAAGCCCGCCGGGAAAGGAAATGCCAAATGATCTCGCGCATTATCCGCTGGTCCGTCTACAATCGCTTCCTGGTGATCCTGGCTGCCCTGATCGTCACCGGCTGGGGTGTCTACTCGGTCATGCACACGCCTTTGGACGCCATTCCAGATTTGTCCGACGTACAGGTCATCATCAAGACGCCGTTTCCCGGAAAATCGCCGCGGGTGGTGGAAGATCAGATCACTTATCCGCTTACCACCACCATGATGTCGGTGCCGGGCGCCAAGGTGGTGCGGGGCTATTCTTTCTTCGGGGATTCCTACGTGTACGTGCTGTTCGAGGACGGCACCGATCTCTACTGGGCGCGTTCCCGGGTGTTGGAGTACCTCAATCAGGCTGCCTCCAAGCTGCCGCCGGGCGTTAAACCAGAACTCGGGCCGGACGCCACGGGGGTCGGCTGGATCTACGAATATGCGCTGGTGGACCGCAGCGGCAATTACGACTTGTCCCAGTTGCGCAGCCTCCAGGATTGGTTCCTGAAATACCAACTCCGCACCGTCCCCGGCGTGGCGGAGGTGGCTACGGTGGGCGGCATGGTCAAACAGTACCAGATCACCGTCGAACCGGACCGGATGCGTGCCTTCGGCATCCCCCTGGAGAAAATAATCCGGGCGGTAAAAAATGCGAACCAGGAAACCGGCGGGTCGGTGCTGGAGCTGGGCGAAGCCGAATACATGGTCCGCACCACCGGCTATCTGAAATCCATCGGGGATATCGAACGCATCCCCGTCGGGCTCGGTCGGGACGGCACGCCTATCCTGCTCCGGGACGTTGCCCGGGCGCAAATCGGTCCGCAGATGCGGCGCGGCATCGCCGAACTGGACGGCCAGGGCGAGGTGGTGGGCGGCGTGATCATCATGCGCTCGGGGAAAAACGCCCTCGAAACCATCGACGCGGTCAAGGCGAAGCTCCAGAGCCTGAAACAGGGGCTGCCCAAGGGCGTGGAGATCGTGCCGGTGTACGACCGCTCGACCCTCATCAAGCGGGCGGTTCATACCCTGACCGAAAAACTGGTGGAAGAGTTCATCGTCGTCGCCGCGGTCTGTCTGGTGTTCCTGTTCCATCTCCGCTCGGCATTGGTGGCGATCGTGTCCTTGCCCATCGGGGTGCTGATGGCGTTCATCGTCATGTATCACCAGGGGGTGAACGCCAACATCATGTCCTTGAGCGGCATCGCCATCGCCATCGGCGCGATGCTGGACGCGGCTATCGTGATGATCGAAAACGCCCACAAGCATATCGAGGCATGGCGCCACACCCACCCCGGCGAGAGTCTCGACTTCCCCCGAAATCTGGAGCTGATGGCCAAGGCGGCCGGAGAAGTCGGGCCGGCGCTGTTTTTCAGCCTCCTCATCATCACGGCGAGCTTTTTGCCGGTGTTCACGCTGCAAGCCCAGGAAGGCAAGCTGTTCGCGCCCCTGGCATTCACCAAGACCTACGCCATGGCGGCAGCCGCGGGCCTCTCCATTACCCTCGTCCCGGTGCTCATGGGCTATTTCATCCGCGGCAGAATTCTCCCCGAGTCCGCCAATCCCCTCAACCGCATCCTGGTGGCGGCCTACAAGCCGCTGATCGCGGCCGTGCTGCGCTTTCCCAAAACCACCGTGCTGGCGGCCCTGGCCCTGTTGCTGCTCACCCTGTTTCCGGCCTCCCGCCTGGGTTCGGAATTCATGCCGCCTCTGAACGAAGGAGACCTGCTCTACATGCCCAGCGCCCAGCCCGGGCTCTCGGCGGGCAAGGCAGCCCAGATCCTTCAGCAGACCGACAAGCTGATCGCCACCTTCCCCGAAGTGAAAAGCGTCTTCGGCAAGATCGGCAGGGCCGAGACGGCGACCGATCCCGCCCCTATGGAGATGGTGGAGACCACCATTCAACTGAAGCCGCAGTCGGAATGGCCGCCGGGCATGACGCTCGACAGGCTGATCGGAGACATGGACCGCGCCGTGAAGTTTCCGGGCTTCCCCAATGTATGGGTGCAGCCTATCCGCAACCGTGTCGACATGCTGGCGACCGGCATCAAGACGCCGGTTGGCATCAAAATATCGGGCCCCGACCTGGATGTCATCCAGCGCCTGGGCAGCCGGATCGAAGACGTGGTGAAAACCGTCCCCGGCACCGCTTCAGCGTATGCGGAGCGGGTCGCATCCGGCCACTACATCGACGTGGACATCCACCGCGAGGCGGCGGCCCGTTACGGGCTCAACATATCGGATGTGCAGGACATCGTGTCCAGCGCGATCGGGGGCGAAAACGTCACCGAGACGGTGGAGGGGTTGGAGCGCTACCCGGTGAATGTCCGCTATCCGCGGGAATTGCGCGATTCCCTGCAGAAATTGCGCGCTCTGCCGATCCTGACCCCGGACGGTGCGACCCTCCCCCTTTCGGCTGTGGCCGACATCGAGGTCGCGGAAGGCCCGTCCATGATACGCAGCGAAAATGCCCGTCCCAGCGGCTGGGTCTACGTGGATATCCGCGGGCGCGACCTGGGTTCATATGTGGCGGCAGCCCGGAAATTGGTGCGGGAGAAGGTCCCGCTGCCGCCGGGTTACACTGTGAGCTGGTCGGGGCAGTACGAATACCTGGCGCGCGCCGAAAAGCGCATGACGATGGTGATCCCCTTTACCGTCACCCTCATTTTCCTGCTGCTGTACCTGGCTTTCCGCAGCGCGGGGCAGGCCCTGCTCATCATGCTCACCCTGCCTTTTGCGCTGATCGGGGGATTTTGGCTGATTTATCTCCTGGGCTACAACCTGTCGGTTGCCGTGGCTGTCGGCTTCATTGCCCTGGCCGGCGTGGCCGCGGAATTCGGTGTGGTGATGTTGATTTATGTGGAGCAGGCGGTGGAGCGCCTTAGGAGCCAAGGACGTCTGCAGACCAGACAGGATCTGATCCGTGCCATCACGGAGGGCGCCGTGTTGCGGGTGCGTCCCAAGGCCATGACGGTGGCGGTGATTATCGCCGGCCTTCTGCCCATCATGTTCGGAAACGGCACCGGCTCGGAAGTGATGCGGCGCATCGCCACGCCCATGGTGGGAGGGATGATCACCGCGCCGCTCTTGTCCATGTTCGTGGTGCCGGTGGTCTATCTGCTGTGGAAGGGCAGGAACTTGAAAGTCGGGAAGGATTGACGCACCCCGGAGGGGGTGGGCGGTGCCCCTTCCGGGTTTTCTTGGCCGCCCGTTGAGGCGCAATTTAACATAGGAGAAGACAATGAAAACTCTGTATTCCGCTTTGGCCACACTGGCCGTGGTGGGTTTGCTCGCGCTACCTGCCGGCGCCGACGAGTCAGGCCATCACATGGAAGGGATGCCCGGCATGAATGCCGACATGGGAAACCGGCACATGGAGGGCGCATCCGACATGCATGGCGACATGGAAAAATATCGCTCTGACATGCACCAGGGGAAGGGCAAGCTGAATTCCATCGACCTCGAAAAGGGCAAGGTCAGCATTTCCCATGGGCCCATCAAGAGCGTCGGCTGGCCGGCCATGACCATGAGCTTCAAGGTCAAGGACAAGGCGCAGCTTTCCAAGCTTCACCCGGGACAGCAGGTAGAGTTCGAGATGATGAAAGGCGAGGGCGGGCAGTACATGATTACCCACATCAAGCCCGCAAGGTAATCGCTTTTGCGCCCGGCACCCAACGACTCGATGGGCGCAGCGGTGAGGTGCCGGGCCAAGCATAGGACGGTCAAAGGAAACGGATGAATATCGAGGTCATACCCGACTGGCACCCCATACTGTGCATTTTACCGTGGCCTTGCGGTGCGAAATCTCCCGTTTTATGCAGTGCATCCAGGAACTCGCTATAATGATTTGTCCCACAATTGAACGCCTTGACTGGATCTTCCCAATGAAGTCGGTGTCCCCCAAAAAGCTGCTGTTCGAGCATTTCGCCAGTGTCGCCAAGGCCTTGGCAAGCGCCAACCGGCTCGAACTGCTGGAAGCGCTGGCGCAAGGCGAGAGGAGCGTGGAGGGGTTGGTGCAAGCCACGGGAATGTCGTTCGCCAATACATCCCACCATTTGCACGTCCTGCGCGAGGGGGGGTTGGTCAAATCGAGAAAGGAAGGCACTCAGGTTATCTATAGTATGGCCGATGAACAGGCTCTCTCCGTAATCGCGGGCATTCGGCATATCGCGGAGAGCCACCTGGCGGAAGTGGAGCGCATCGTGCGGGAAAGTTTCGAGAGCCGCGATAGTCTTACACCCGTGCACCGCGATGAGCTCTTGAAGTTGGCGCGGGCCGGGGAAGCGATGGTGATCGACGTGCGACCGACGTCCGAGTACGAAGCCGGCCACATCGAAGGGGCGGTAAACATCCCGCTGGATTCGCTTCCCGAACGACTGGACCAGCTCCCGCGCGACCAGGAGATCGTAGCCTATTGCCGCGGGCCTTACTGCATGCTGGCCTTTGAGGCAGTAGAGCAGTTGCGCAAGCACGGCTATCAGGCACGCCGTCTGGAGGACGGGTTCCCGGAGTGGAAGGCCGATCAGTTTCCCGTAAAATAACATTTCCCTCAGCGCTTCTCTCTTTACCCAGGCGGCCTGCGGGCCGCTTTTTTGTTGCTTTCCATAAATTCCGGTTGACATTCAGCGGCTGCCTCCAGATAATATTCAAACATTCATTTGAATATCGCAATATTGCTTCTTGGAGGAAATCCATGTTCTTCAACCGACCAGTTTCTTCAAACAGCGGCCGCCCAAGGAGTCGATTCTCTCTTACTTGCCTGGCTGAGGCAGGGCGGGCCGCCATACCATGGGCCCGATGGCCGAGAGAGACCGGTTTCAAGCCAGTGCATCGTTCCCGGAGGGAGGCCCCATGATCTTATTTGCCATTTTCGGCGGCGTGGCAACGGGGGCCGTGCTCGGGCTGTTCGGCAGCGGCGGCTCCATCGTCACCGTGCCCGCCCTGATGTACCTGCTGCATATCGACGCCAAGTCTTCCATTGCCATGGGGCTTGGAATCGTTGCCATAACCGCGGCGATTTCGTCGCTGGACAACTGGCGCCGCGGCAACGTCAACCTTAAAACGGCCGTGCTTTTCGCCTCCTTCGGGGTATTCGGCACCTACGGCGGAACGAGGCTGGGCATACATGCGCCCGTCGTTCTCCAACTGGGGTTGCTCGCCTTGGTGATGTATACCTCGGCAGTGCGAATGCTGCAAGTCAGACCTGCCGGAGTTTTGAGGGTTTCGCTGCCTCCCGGGGCAGGTGTCGTTCATCGCTTGCCGCCGAACCTACTGCGGGTGGGGGGAGCGGCGGTCGTCGTGGGGGTGCTGACGGGCATGGTGGGCGCAGGCGGAGGGTTTCTGATCGTGCCCGCGCTGGTGCTGCTGGCCGACATCCCCATGAAGCAGGCGATCGGCACCTCCCTTGCGATTGTGGCGGTCAACGCCGCCACGGGCTTTGCGGGCTACTTGGGGAACATACCGATCGATTTCCCGATAATGACGGTGTTCGCAGCCGTGGCCGTAGCCGCCAGCTTTGCCGGAACCCGCATCGCCCATCGCCTTTCCCAAGAAAAGCTGAAGAGAGGTTTCGCTGTCTTCCTGATGGTGGTGGCAACCTACATCATCGTGAAAAATGTCATCAAGATTGTCTAGGAGGGCATGATGTCGAAACTTATCAGGGTGATATCCAGTCGCCTGCCCGGACGGCGCTGCAAGCTCTACGCAGCTTATGCCACAGAGGTTTCGCAATGCTTCGAACTCCCCATGGAAATCAACTATCATGACAGGAAAGAACCTCATGGGGCGGGTTACCCCTCGCTGATGGTCGATGATGAGCATATCTTCCCATCCGATGGCGAGATCCTGTCGCCCGAGGATATTTGCGCGGCACTCGTAAGAAAGGGCATTGACCCGCGAGCCGCACCGAGCTTCCAGGCAAAGCTGGAAGAAATCCATGGATCTATCCTGCAAGGAGGCTAAATGAAAAGCAAGCCGGGCCTTTCCACCCGCTGCGTGCATGGCGGGGAGATAAGGGATACCCACGGGTCGCCTCACACGCCGCTCTATCAGACCACCACCTTCAAGTTCGATTCCACTGCCGACCTGCTTGACGTGGTGGAGGGCCGGAAGATGGGCAGCCTATACACCCGCTATGGACTCAATCCGACCATCCGCAGTCTGGAAGAAAAGCTGGCGAGCCTGGAGGAGGCGGAGGCCGCCTGGGCGTTCAGCTCCGGCATGGCCGCCGAGGCCGCGCTGTTCCTTGCTCACGGCCGCAGGGGGATCGTGTGCGTTGGCGACGCCTATGGCGGCACGATGGAGTTGCTGTCCGCGCAACTGCCCGAGTTGGGCATCGCGACCCACTTCCTTCTCGGGAATGCGCTGGATGAGCTGAAATCACGCTTGAAACAGGGTGCCGGCCTGGTCTTTTTCGAGACCCCCACCAATCCGGCCCTGGAAATATTCGACATTCGAGCGATCAGCGACGCGGCCCATGAACACGGCGCCCTGGTGGCGGTGGACAACACCTTCGCTTCCCCGGTCAACCAGCGCCCGCTGACCTTGGGCGCGGATTTCGTCGTCCACAGCGCAACAAAATACCTGGGCGGGCATAGCGACATTACCGCCGGGGCGCTGATGGGCTCGCAGCCGCTGCTCGGCCCCGTCTGGAGTTGGCGCAAGAACCTGGGCTCAATGATCGCGCCTGAAACCGCCTTCCTGCTGATGAGGAGCCTGCGTACCCTGCCGATCCGGGTGGAGCGCCAGAACGCCACGGCTATGGCCGTGGCTCAGGCCATGGGGAAGCACCCCAGGGTGGAGCGGGTGCTTTATCCCGGCCTGCCGGATTTTCCCGGCCACGCAGTGGCCAAGGGCCAAATGAGCGGCTTCGGCGGGATGCTTACCATCGATATCAAGGGAACCTACGACGATGCGGTGAAGGTGGTGGACCGATTCCAACTGTTCGCCATCGCGCCTAGCTTGGGCGGTGTGGAAAGCCTCGCCACCATGCCGGTGACGACCACCCATCATGGCTTGCCCGCCGAGGAACGCGCCCGGCGCGGTATCACCGACACCATGATCCGGCTCTCCGTCGGCCTGGAGGATGTCGCCGACCTGGTCGCCGACCTGGAGCAGGCACTCGGATGAACTTATCATACCAATTCCCGCGGTGAGTGGAACTGGGTTATCAGGATGTGCGAGCTATTTGGAATGTCGGCCAGCCGGCCGGAGGTTGCCGCGGAAGTGCTGGCGGAATTTCGTCTGCGCGGAGGACTGAAGGCGGACAATCCGGACGGATGGGGGTTCGCCTGGTGGGAGGGCGGCGCCTTCCATCTTGCCAAAGAACCGTTGCCTGCGCATCGCAGCGCCTTGTTTGAGGATTTGTCCGCGAAGACGCGCTCGAACCTGATTGTCGCGCATGTGCGCAAGGCGAAGTTTCCGCCCGTCAACACCCTGAAGAACACCCATCCGTTCCTGCGCACATGCTGTAGCAAGGTCTGGGTGTTCGCCCACAACGGGCTGGTGCCCGATATCGTGGAGATGGAGCAGGCGAACGGCAAGGCGGTTTGCTGGCCCATTGGTGAGACCGACTCGGAATATGCCTTTTGCCATCTGTTGAGCCATCTTGCCCAAAATTCCAATGATGGCGCCCCCGTCGCCAATGCGCCTGTTTCGTTCACAAGCCTGGCGATGGTCAGCGAATTGGTCGCTTCGCACGGCAAATTCAATTTCCTCATGTCGGACGGCGAGCACCTGATTGCATACGGCCATGACCGGCTCCATTATCTGGAACGAAGCGGCGCCCCGGCCGACAGCGCCATGATCGCCACCGAACCTTTGCCCGGGAATGAAGGCTGGGTATCCTTCGAACCGGGGGAACTGCGCATTTACCGGTTCGGCAGGATAGCGGAGCGGATCCTGACCCGGCCTTCCGGCCGGATGGATTCCTTGGAAAGGGCGTCACCATGACCAGGCCAGCGATGGCTGGTGCGTACCGCGTCTCCCGCTGATTCCGTTTCACGTCGACCACACTTAAGGAGGTACTGCCATGACCCCGTCCAGGAACGTATCCATCATGTGTTTCCACGATGAGCTCTGCCAGGTCTTCAATGCCCTGATGACCGCGCTTTCCCTGCTGCGCAACGGCTCCAGGGTCACGGTCTTCTTCGGCTCCCGCGGCGTCCTCGCGGTGCACCAGGGGCATGTGGGTAGCCTCACCTGCATGCCGGATTCCCCGGAACTGGGCGAGGCGGTGATGAAACGAATGGATGAGATGGATCTACCTCTGGTGGAGGATATGTTCATCATGCTCAATGCAGAAGGGGCCACCCTGCTTGCCTGTCCGTTGAACATCCCGCTCTTCGGCATGAGCCCCAACGATCTCGTTGAGGGGGTCAAGGTCGCCGACCCGGCCAGGTATTACAAGGATGTGGTCATCCAGGCGGACATGAACCTGACTTTCTGAAGCCGGGCAGGACATTTAGGCGTCGAGAAATAATAAGCAAATGTCCAAGTTATTGTTTCTCGACGCCTAAGGAGACATGATGGAGGCCAAGCCGGTCTAT
>JAJZUU010000093.1 GCA_021848325.1 Pseudomonadota bacterium
TGCACAGCGCAACGACCAGCACCAGACCGATGTCGCGGGTCCACAGCAGGGCCTGCCGGAATCGGGGATAGCCGGAACGCTTCTCGCGCAGCGCGTTCCATTTTTGTTGCCAGGTTCCGCTCATGGGTTAAATCCTCCACCAAGTAAATGCTTGCATCATCTCACCGTACTCCCAAGCCTTGTCGGGATTACTTTCGCCTGCGGACTCACCTTCTGGAGTGTGAGCCGGCTCGCCTCGTAGGGATGTCTGATCCATGCTGAAATATTCCTAGGCTGACTGGTTGGAACGGCTGTCCATTGGGTACGGCTTCAATCGGCAAATCAACTGCCCGATCAGAAACACCGGGATGAAGGCATAGGTGATTTGCATGGGTTACTCCCGGCAATCATGCCGGGAGTATGCCTACACGAACTCAGTAGAAGTTGCTGCCACCTCCGAAGCTGCTACCACCGCCAAAGCTGGATGAACCGAAGCTGCTGTAGCCGCCGAAGCCGGGTGAACCGGAGCTGCTGTAGCCGCCGAAGCTGGACGAACCGAAGCTGCTGCCGCCTCCTAAGCTGCTGCCGCCACCCAAACTGGCACCTTCTCCAAAACCGCTACCGAAGTTCGTGGATCCACTAAAACTGGAAGCGCTTCCGAAGTTCGTAAATCCACCGAAATTGGACGAGCCGCCTAAACCGGAGCTACTGCCGAAATTCATGAACCCACCGAAGTTGGTTGCGCCAAAGTTAGTCGTGCCGAAGTTGATGTTGCCGTCCGGGGTTAACCCACCAAAGTTGATCCCACCTGGCGGCGATGAACCGCCGAAGTTGAAACCTCCAGGAGGGGTGCCGCCAAAGTTGAAGCCTCCAAGCGAGGTCGCCCCTCCCGTGGAGAAGTTTCCCTGAACCGGGGTAGAACCCGCATCCGTGATGCCCAACTGATTGGCCAACCAACTGCCAGCATCTTGGCCAAAAATGCCACCGAGAATTGTTCCACCGAGAATTGCTCCAGGGATAACTGTATCAGCAAGGCCACCACCTATCGCCCCAATCCCCCCTCCCACCACCCCACCAAAGTCACTCAATGCGGTTGCGTAATTTCCGTTGGCCAGGTTGGTAAAACCAAGAGCGTCTCCGAGACCGGTCCCGATGGTCTCAGCCGCGCCCCAGGTGAGATCTGGGACGACCCCGGGCAATGAGCTCACGAGATCCTGGAATGCCTGCTCGCCGCCGACGCCCCACTGAACCAACTGTTGCTCGCCTGCGCTTATCGTAGACAGGAATGGATCCAGCCAGCTTGGCGTATCCACCGGAGGTGCCGTGGTGCTTGAACTGATTCCACCCTGCCCCGAAGAAGGGGGCGTTCCTGGTAAGATTTCTTCCCAAGACACCGTTCCCGTCGAAGTTTGGAGGGTGCCGCTGGTTGCACCTCCCAACGTAGGTGGTGTTGTCGTGCCTGTACTTCCTGTTGATGTTGTAGACATGATTAAGTCATCTCCTTATGAATAGAGGTGATATCAAACCGCGAACAGAACAACGGAAGCTGTCGGCTCCCGATGAGGGGCTTACACCCGCTCATTCTTCTTCCCCATTACTGCACAGTCAGTAATGGGCACAAAATCCCTTCTCCGCTTCGGTGCCCCACAAAAAAAAGCAAAGTAACCGCCTCATCGTTATCCAAACCATGTGTCTATTCGACACGCTGCCGGGTAAGGCGTCGGCGCATGCGGTTCAGCCAGATGGGAAAAAGTACAAAAATGAACAAAAGAAAGCTTGGGTACAGCACTACTCCTCCATAAATCACGAGTGATGCGATGAATCCCAGTCCCGCGCGGGAGGTATACAAGTGCATGAAAACCATGTTCATTAAGATAAGATGGCCTTGGCTGCTGTGGGCCTTGGTCATGAGGACGCCGTTGATCCATCCAAAGGAGTGGATCACCCCAAGATCGCCAAGAGTAAAGAAAGCAACCATGGCAATCATGAATGGCCCAGACAATATGTCCATAAAAGTAGCCAAACCGCCCATTCGATCTTTAAGGACTGTTTCATACCTACTGGCCATTTCCGCCTTGGTGTGCTGATAGTCAATCACCAACGAATAAATCACGGTATGCAACAACGACGCCACAAACGGAACCATCGCCACACCCCAGCCCACCGCAAACACCAGTTGTGACACCTGCGGATGCAGCGCCCCGACAGACAAGCGCTGCACCGCCCCGAAGTACCCTCCCATGAAATCCACATAAGCCTGGAGCCAGGGGTGATCGCTCAGCACCGTGGGGCTTGCGAACAGCGCCAGTCCCATGCACAGCGCAACGACCAGCACCAGACCGATGTCGCGGGTCCACAGCAGGGCCTGCCGGAATCGGGGATAGCCGGAACGCTTCTCGCGCAGCGCGTTCCATTTTTGTTGCCAGGTTCCGCTCATGGGATTAAACCCTCCGCCAAATCAATGCTTGCATCATCTCACCGCACCCCCAAGCCGTTGTCGAGGTACTTCACGATGGGGTCGAGGAAGAAATCGAGTACACGTCTTTGGCCGGTGTGGATATCCACAGTGGCCGTCATGCCCGGATACAGACGATGCTGGGTGCCGTCGGCGCGCAGCCAGTCCCGCTCGGGCCGGACGTGAACCTGGTAATACAGGGTCGGCGGTGGTGCTGACCCTGTATCGCTGCCGGATGAAGCGCCCGTGGCGCTGGCCGGTGCCTGGGTGGAGGCTGGCGTGCCAGACTGGTGTTCCTCCCCGGCCGGTGCTTGGGCGATGGAGCTCTGCGTTCCGGCCGCGGGGCTGACCCAGGTGACGCGCCCCGGAATGGTGCCGTACTGCTCGAAGGGATAGGCGGTCACCTTGATGCTAACCCGCTGGCCCACTTTCACGAAGCCCGCGCTCTGGGCAGGCAGGTCGGCTTCGACGATCACGGGGGCGTGGGTGGGAACCACGGTGGCGAGCGTCTGCCCCGGCTGCACCACGGTGCCCAGGCTCGCCACGTTGAGATCCTGAACCGTTCCGTCCACCGGGGAACGCAGCCAATCGAGCTGGTACTGCCGCTTGGCGGAAACGTACTGGCTTTCGAGGTCGTACCCTTTACTCTGGGCGGTTTCCAGCGCTTGATATTGAGTCGCGGTGAACTGAGTCTGGTCGATGGCAAGCTGCGCCTGGGCGGCTTTAACGGCCTGCTGGAGCTGCTCGACCTGCCGGATCTGCGCGGCCAGCTTGCCTGCGTCCTGAATATCCTGCGCCTTCAACTGATTGAATTCTTCGCCAGACATGGCACCCACAGGCACCAGTGGGGCGGCATCGGTCACCTGCTGGCGATCGAGTGCGGCGTGCTGGGTATATTCCACCAGGGTGGCCTGTCCCGCTGCCAAGTTGGCCTCGGCCTCGCTGATCTGGTGCTGGTCGGAAGTGATCTGACTGTGCAGATGCGCGAGGTCGGCCCGCATGATGCCGGCTTCCAGAGCGGACATGGCCCGAGTGGCGCCGGGCACTTGGGCGTAGCTGGGTTGGCCGGACAGCTCGGCGCGGATGCGCCCGCTCTGCAGATGATTGATTGCCCGGCTTTGGGACTGGGAATCCAGCGCCGCCCGATCCGACATGGGATCGAGTTCAACCAGGGGTTCCCCCTGGCGAACCTCCTGCCCGTCCTCAACCAGGATTTTCACGACGGTGCCACTGTTGAGGGATTGCACGACCTTGGTGTGGACCTCGGTCTCGAACTTGGCAGGGGCGCTGGTGCTGATGGGGATGGTGCCGATCCAGGCCCAGACAAGGACGGCCGCCAGCAGGATGGCCAGGGCCCACAACACGGTGCGGGTGAATGGCGAGGGTGGGGTTTCCTGGATGGCGAGGGCATGCGGCTGGAATTCCCGTTCCAGATCGCGTGAGGCGCCGAAGAATCTCGACAGGAGTCGACCCCGATCGCGGTTCGCGGAGGTAACCGAAAGCAGTTCGGGGACCTTGAGCGGTGCGTTCATGCTGCCAGTCCCTGCTGGAGATACAGATGCTGGTACAGGCCGGCGCGGTCGAGCAGGTCACCGTGGCTGCCCTGCTCCTTCAGGTGCCCCCGGTCCAACACCAGGATCTGATCCGCCTGGCGCAGGATGGACATGCGATGAGCGATGATGATGACCGTGCGGCCCTGGGCGATGCGCGCCAGATTGTCCTGGATGATGCGTTCCGATTCATAATCCAGCGCGCTGGTGGCCTCGTCGAAGATGAGAATGCGCGGGTCGGTGAGCAGGGCGCGGGCGATAGCGATGCGTTGGCGTTGGCCGCCGGACAAGGAAGTGCCCCGCTCCCCAACTGGGGTGTCGTAACCTTGAGGCAGTTGGGTGATGAATTCGTGGGCACCGGCCAGTTTGGCAGCTTCCACTATGCGGCCCATGGGAGCGCCGGGCATGCGCACTGCAATGTTCTCGCGCAAAGTGCCACCGAACAGGAAGCTTTCCTGAGGCACCACGGCGATTTGCCGACGCAGCCAGCCAGGATCCACCTGCTGGAGGTCATGCTCGTCGATCAGAACCCGCCCCTGTTCCGGGACATATAGGCGCTGCATGAGCTTGGCCAGGGTACTCTTGCCAGAGCCGCTGCGCCCCACCACGCCTACGGTCGTCCCGGGATGGATGTCGAAGTTGATGTCTTCGAGCACACAAGGGGAATCAGTCAGGTAGCGGAATGCCACATGTTCGAAGCGGATACGTCCCTGCAGGGGCGGCAGGCTGGAGCGCGAGGCATCGAGTACCGGTTCCACCGGGGCGTTCATGAGATCCCCCAGGCGTCGCACGGAGATGCCTACCTGCTGGAACTGCTGCCACAGGGAGGCGATCCGCAGCATGGGGGCCATGGCCCGGCTGGAAAGCATCTGGAAGGCGATCAGGGCGCCCACCGACAACTGGCCGCCGAGTACCTGCTGCGCCCCGAACCAGAGAACAGCCAGGGTTGTTAGGTTTTGCAGGGTGGTGCCGATACCGCGCGCAATACCGCTCAAATGATCGGCCCGATAGGCGGAAGTCACATACCGGGCCAGCAGCCGATCCCAGCGCTGGGCCATGTGCGCCTCAAGTGCCATGGCCTTGACGGTTTCCATGCCGGTGATGGATTCCACCAGAAAAGACTGGCTGTCGGCCCCGTGGTCGAATTTCTCCTCCAATTTCGCCCGCAACGCGGGGCGGAACAGGGCCGTGCTGGCCGCCAGCAGCAGCATGGAAAGAAGCACGACTCCGGTCAGAGATACGCTGTAGAAGAGCAGCAGGCCGATGTAGACGAAGACGAACAGCCCGTCCACCACGGACAACAGGGCCTGACCGGTCAGGAAGTTACGCAAGGACTCCATTTCACGAACCCGGGCAGTGGTGTCGCCGACACGGCGCTGCTCGAAATAGCGCAATGGGATGCGGACGAGATGGCGATAGATGGCGCTGCCCAGTGTCACGTCAATACGGTTGCCGGCATGGGCCAGTAACAGACTTTGCAGAATCGCGAAAAAACCATTGAACAGGATGACGATGAACATGCCGACGGAAACGACGGCCAGGGTGGCGAAGTTCTGATAGACAAAAACCTTGTCGATAATGACCTGGACGAATAGCGGCACACCCACGCCGAGGAGCTGGAACAGGAAGGCCGACACCAGCACTTCGATGAGTTCCCGGCGATATTTTTTGAGGACGGGTATGAACCACGCCAGACCGAAAGGCCGGTTGGGGTTGGAGAAGGATAGACGCTCCTTGATGAGCACTACCCGCCCGCTGGCCTTCGCTTCCCACTGGGTGCGGTCGTGGAGCACGGGCCGGGTATCCCCGGGCGCGGTTACGGGCAACTGGCCGCCAGGGGTCAGCCGACCGACGATGACGATTTCACCGGAATGGAGTTCAGCCAGTGCCGGCAACCTAAGGCGTGCGAGGTCATCCCATCCCATGGGAGCCTCCTTGGCCTTAAGCCCTGTCTCCGCACAGGCGGTGAGTATCTCAGGAATGCCAAACGGACGGTGCTCAAAACCGAGCGCACGCACCAACTGGTCGGGGTCGATAGGACGTTGGTGAAAAGCGGCGAGCTGGATCAGCCCCCAAAGACCGGATTGGAACATCCCCGTCTCCTGAGGGGTAGCCGGATCAATTCCGTCAGTTACGGGCGCATTGTTTTTGTTATTGATTGTAGCCAAACCAGAAGCCTCCCAGCATCACACGGTTGGTTTTACGCAGAAAACCCTCACCCTCTCTGCTAAAGAGGATTGCCACCCGGTTCATGGCAAGGACTCCCTGACAATTCTTGGTGTTTCAGACAATCATGGTCAATCCTTGCGGAGATTTTTGGCCTAATTATTATTCGCGTGAATTTTTAGGTGACCATTTGTAGATTCGTATCCTAATCCCATCATCCTTGCATCATCCTTACAGCGGCGTTTTTCTTCGTTCGTCCAGATCAGGTCGTTTTTGGAATACAGTCCGCGCATCATCGCGCTGATCTTGCGCAACTCAAGCACGGCGTGGTTAAGTTCACGGGCAGTGGCATGGCTGTGGCTCGGGTGACGGACGAACCCAAGAGCGAGGTCGCGGATGAATGCGGATACTGGCTTACCAGAGAACAGAACGCAGATTTTGATGCTAACCAACCTCGGCGGCGGATAGCCGGAGTTCGTATCGGGCGGCGCAGTGGCTATTTTAGCCGAAGTGGTCTCCATGATCCGATCCATCAAGCAAGGGGATGCGGCTATATGGACGAACAGGGAAATCGCCGCACTAGCCTGAATGTTTCATAAACCGCCTGTTGTTTAATTTCATCGCCACGTTGTCATTTTTTTCGATTTTTAGGCGATAGCCCCCCTACCCCCATTGGCGGGATTAATCGTGAAGTCGTTGCGGATAAGGGCGGGCGGCACCGTCTCGTGGGCCAGACGTGACGGGTCATGGAGAAGCCAGCATGGCGCGCCCCCTGTTCGCCGGATAGAGTCGCCGACATAGCTGAACCAACAGCGCCTTGACCGGACAGGCACTGGGCAGATGCAGCAGCACCCGGTCTTTGTACTGTTTGACCCGCGCGGCAATCTTGAACAGTGTAAGGATGACTGTCTTGGGCTGAGCCGTAGCCAGCGCGGTGCCTTGCAGACCCAGTTGACGCAGTTGCTGGTGCAAGACATAAGCCCCCGCCGTCAACAGCAGGCGGGCGAAGTTGGCGAGGAAAGACGAAGCCGAGGTGCGGTCGGATTTCAGATCGCACTTCAACTGCTTGATCAAATTCTCTGCCTGTCCGCGTGCGCAATAATCCTGCTGGTAGAGCGTGCGGGGTGAGGGTCCGCGCAGCGAGGTCACCACGAAGCGTTCGTTGTCCTTGTCCGGCAATCCGCCGCTGCCCGGCAGGACTTCGGCCTTGAGCACCACCCGGAAGGCTTGCGGCCACGACTTGGCCGCATACTCGAAGTCACCGAACAGGCGCACCGCAGCCACGGCAGGCCCCAGGCTCTGGGCGGCCAGTGACCGATGCAGATTGAGGTGTCCGCGCGCGTTATTCATCAAGCCCTCGGCCTGGCGCAACAGGACAGAATTACCGGCCAGGCCAAAGATGAAATCAGCATTGCCGTCGGCAACGATCAGCCGCATCAGCTCAGGGTTGGAGAAGTGACCATCGCCGCGCAGCAGGATATGGGTCTGCGGCCAGTGCTGCCGCAACAGGCCCAGCACGCGCTTCATGATCATGGCGTTCTCCGCCCCGGTCGGACGCTTGCCGGGACGCAGCACGGCGGTCACCAAGGCGCCGGAGTTGGCCTCGAACACCAGCAAGGGCAAGTAGCAATGGTGGCCGTAATGGTGGTTGTAAAAGGAAAGCGCTTGTTGGCCATAGGTGGCATCGTCGGTGTGGTCGAGATCCAGGGTGATGGTGGTGGGTGCCTGCTTGTAGCCGGCGATAAACTGCTCGACCAGGGCGCGAGCCATGCGGTAGATATCGCTGCGGCGCAGCGATCCTTCCAGGCGTGAGAAGGTGGCGCCGCAGGCCAGCAGATTGTCGGTATCTAGCGGCGCCCGTCCAGTAGCCAGCTTGAACAGCGGGTCACGACGCAGGGTGTTGGCGTCATTGCCGTCTTCATAACCCGAGGCGATCTGAAATACCCGCTGTGCTAACAAATCGCGCATGGGGTGGATGATGTAGCTGGCGTGGCGGGCATCTGCAATGGCCCCGGCCAGGCGATCAATCAGGCCAATACGACGATCCACGGCGGCAAGCAGCAAGGCGCCCACGTCAGAGGATATCTCCCCTCCGGCGAAGTCGGCGCGAACCGTGAAACCCGCAGCGGGAGGAAATCGGAGTTGTTCTGGGGTAAAATCGGCAGCAGGGCGAGTACCAGTAGGCATTTTTTACGAATTTGTTTTTATAGAACTCAAATTATATCAAATGGTTACTTTGTTATTCGCCCTTTTTATGCAAAATTCAGG
>JAJZUU010000094.1 GCA_021848325.1 Pseudomonadota bacterium
CGAACGGTTGGCGCAGCGAGGGCGAACTGTACTATTTTTCCCGCAACGAGGGTGCTCAGGACTCCAAGCTGTTTCTTCCGCTCATTCAGGACAAAGGGCAAAAGCCGTCCCGGTTCGGCGATTTTGATCAGTTTTGGATCGACTACACCCCTTTGCCCGGAATCCCTCTGTGTACACCGCAAGCGGGATTCCGGTTGGCGGTATCTCCCTACACCGGCGATTCCAGGGCGCCGCATGACCTGCTGGCACATAGCGGTGCAGCCTATTATGCCCTCAAACCCCTTGCAACCATCGATGCCGCCAAAGCGGGCTGGAAGGAAAGAGATTACGGCTACCTCGCCCGGCGCGTGCTCGGCCTCTCGCCAGACAAGGACTGGCGCTATGTCCAGAGCGGGAAGACGGTCGTGTTGCAGCGGCGGCTGCACGAACGGCTCGACGATGTCGAGGCCATCGATATCGCCCTCTCGCCCGGCACGAGCATCGATCGCGTCAACCTGATGGTCGGCCGCAAGGATAACTACGGCGCGGGCGAACTGGTCGAGTTCGCGGGATTGCCAAAAGACCCCACCCTGCCCGATGGACGGGCGGGTGTGCGTCTGAATCTGCGCGAGGCGTTGCAAGAGCGCTTTCCGAAGGCGTGGGCCGAGCATGTCAAAGAGCCGCGCAAGCAGCATTTTTACCTGCAGGAGGTGTTTATTTTCATTCCCGGCCAAGCCGGTACGATTGCCGTGACGAAGCCGGTGCGCAGGCTTGCGTTGTTGGGGAACAAGGAGAGCGAGAAGGCTGTCGTTCAGGGTAAAACCCAGCCGCAAACCCTGCCGAACAATATTGTCCGTGTGAATGCCTATCGTCGCCGCATGGTAGTGGATTTGCGCGGGTTGGCGAAAAACGGCCAAGTCAGCCTGCAAAAGGCGGAATTGGCCCTAGTGCCGCCGAGGGACGCCGCGTCATGCGCCATTCGTATCGAAGGCGTGCAGGCGGTCAGCACCTACGACGGCAGCCTGCCCGCGTTTGCGCGCCACGTGGAAGACTGGAGCCGACGCTGGGGCGGGGTGTTTGGCGCGGCCTCGCCGCAGGACGGTGAAGTCGAAAATCCGGGGATTATCGGGTACCTGCCCCTCGCTACGCTGACATCCGCTGATGTGCGTGGGGATGATGCGGCGAGGTATCTTGTAACGCTGGGGGCGAATAGACAGCTTCAATTTCAGCCTGTATCGGTGCGGGGCCGGTCGTTGCCATACCGGCTTGAGAACCCGGCCGGAAGGGAAATCGCTACGGATACGACGGGCCTGATATCGTCGGTTGGAGTGTCGCTGCGGGCGGATGGCGCGATGCCGCGGCGCGCGGTAAATAACGATCTTCTGGTGCTGGAGGGGCGTTCACGGGCACTGGAGATTTCGTGGCCGCTGAAGGCGCGTGTCAACGAGAAAACGTGGTTTTATTTTGGCGTAGCCGAGGGCGCGAACCAGATCGGCGACATGGTCCTTACCCTCGGCTTGGCGGACGGCAGCGTCATCCGGCGGCATGTCGTGGCGAACCAGCCGCTGCGCTTGCTGGCGAATCAGGCAGACGTGCGGAAGGTCAGCCTGCGCATCGTGCCGGCGGTTATCCCTTATCGCCTTGGGCTGCGCGAACTGGTCTTCTTCGCGCCGCGTGCGGTGAGTTATGCGGAGGCCTTTAGCGTCCCGCTCCCCACACCCTATGACGCTGCTCCAAAACCGGTATTGCCACCGATGCGCCCTCCGCCATTGGTAGTGCAGCCGGGCCGCATCGCCGGGCTGACGGCCAATTTGGCGGCGGACGAACCGCTGCGATTTTCCACTGCCATCGACCCGGAGCTCGATTGGGTGCGCGGGGTGCGGCTCAATTATCGTTTTCCGCCGATTTATGCCGATGGCGGCGGGTGCCCGCTCACGCTGCAATTCAACTGGGCAAACGGAAAGACCGAACGCCGGGTGTGCTTTGAAAAGCCAAGCGGCGCGGTTTTCATCCCGCTGGCGAACTGGCTGGGGGCGGCCGGCAAGCCGCGGAATTTGGGGGCGTTGCAGTCGATCGATTGGGCGCTCCGTCCCGCGACGGGTGCGTACCGGGGGATACCGGAATCCTTTGACCTGAGGTTTTCGGTGGAAGGCTGGGCCATGCTTTCCGCCGCCGACCGTTTGCGCACCTCACCGGTGTTTTATGCCGGCGGCCATCCCGTGTTTGCCGAGGGTATAAAGGAAGCTGTCACGGGCGGTTATTCCCGGAAAATCTGGCTTCCGCTGGAGAGGCAAGCCTTGCCGCTCATGTTGGCGGTAAGCGGGAACATCCGGCCGGCGGGAAATGGCCCGTTTACCCTAGATCGGGTCGCAGCGGAACCCAAGCGGCCGATGGATTGGGGCCGCTGGCTCAAATTGACCGAGTTGCCTACCCCTTATGCGCCGCCGCGATGGCCGAAGTGGCTATTTTGGGCAAGTGCGTCGCTGCTGGCGTGGGGGACGTGGAAGAAGGGTTGGTGGGCGCCCGGTAAGTTGTGGGCGCTGGGAAAAGGCGGCGTCAAGGTTGTCTATCGGGCCTTGCTCTGGGTGCTGGGCAGGGTGGGCCGGTGGGGCTGGCGCCAGTTGCCGCGCCTTAATCTGGCCATCGGTGTTTTGGCGCTGGGGCCAGGTCTGTGGGCGGCGGGGCGCCTTGGCCTGGGTTTCCCGGGGATCATGCTGCTTGCCGCGGCGGGGCTGGTTGCCTGGGGGGCGTACTGTCATCGGCGGGACCAAGCCGGGCTGTCGTCAAAGGACGCCGCGGCCCTTCGTGGCCGCTTCGCTGCCTTCGGCGTGACGCTGGGTTGTGCCATATGGTCGCTGGGGCGGTATGGGCCGAGCGTCCGAGTTCTGTGGGGATTCTTGCCTTTGTTGGGGGCCATCTATGCCTTGCTGCCGGCGTTCTACCGCTGGGGGCGGGAACTTGTGCTCTACCGTCGCCTCCATGCATCGCTGGGCGGATGGCTGGCCATAACCTTGGGGCTCTACGGGTTGGGATTGGTAGCCAAGGCGGGCACCGGAGAGAACTATTTCTTCACTTTCGGCGGAATGGCGGCGGTGTTGGCGCTGCGCGCCGGGTTGCTCACGATCGAGCCAAGGGTGCGCGGACGGTTTCCGGCTGCCGCGGACCACGTCTATGGCGGGGCGGGCAGCCTTTATTTCAGTGGGGCGCTGGTCATGCTGGTTTTGACCGCGGCGATGGTGAGCGTCAAGCTCGAACCGATTGCCGAGCAGTTCGCAGTGATCGTTTATTATTGTCTGGTGGTGGGCACCGTCCTGGAAATCCTGGCATTCCGCCGGGAGGCGAGAGCGCGCGACAAAGGGGCCGCCGAGGAATCTAACGGGTGAGCCTGCGTTTTCTTTCGGCACAGTGGGCGGCCAGCGCCTACGTCGGCTTGGTTGCCCTCGGCCTCAATATCTTGCTGGCGCGCTTGCTCGGGCCGGCCCGTTTTGGCGACTATGGGGTGGCGCTTGCCGCCGGTGCCCTTTCGGGTATCTTCCTGGATGGAGGATTCAAAACCCTCCTCCTGCGCGAGCGGACATTGGCTACCGGAGCCTTGGCTGACCTGGTTCCCCGTCTGCACGCGGTGGCAATGGGACACGCGCTGCTGACGGGGGCCGTCATGGGGTCCTTGTCGCTGCTTCTTTTCCCTGACCAGCGCGGCCTGGCCATTGCCGTCGTGGCTTGTTTTTCGGGCGTGGCCCTGACGCAGTTTGTTTCGGGAGCATTGCGGGGCGAGGGCCGTTTTGCCGCCGATGCGGGATGGCAGGCAGGGGTGCGGACCTTTAGCGCGGCCGCGATCTTGGGCGCGCTGGCGCTTGGGGTGCGAACCCCAGCGGGAGTTTTCCTTGCCTGGGCGATGGGTTCTTTGGGGGCCATATTGCTCCTGCCCCATGGCCAGACCCGATTCCCGCGCCTGGAATGGCATCCAGAAGCCTACCGTGCCGCCGCATTCCTGTTGTGGATAGATCTTGCCACGGTGACGTACTTCCGTTCGGACATGTTGCTGTTGAAGGGCATGGGGGTGCCCGCCCGGGAGATCGGGCAGTACGTCGCGGCCTACCGTTTCGTCGAGGCGCTGATCCTCCTGACCACGCCGGTTTCTCTGCTTATTTTCCGCAAGTTGCGGCTGGAATGGCGGGATTCACGACGCCTGCGCCGGCGGATGTGGCGGACGCTGCTCGTTTCCGCCGCGGCCGGGGTTTTAGCGGCCGGCCTCCTCGCCGCGTGTGCCCAATGGGTGATCGGGCTGGCATACGGAACAGCCTACGGCGAAGCCGCCAGGTTGCTGGTCGTTTTGGCATGTGCGCTGCTCTTCATTTTGCCCAACGCCGTCCTGACGCAGGCTGCGATTGCCTTGAACCATGAACGCGCCTACGCGGTAATCGCGACGATGGCGGCGGTGCTCAATGTCGGCTTGAATGTCTGGCTCATTCCCCGCTATGGCGTCAAGGGAGCGGCCTGGACTACGGTTGCCACGGAGGGATGGTTGTTTGTTGCGTTGATCGGGCACCTCGCAACGCGGCGCCGGGCTGTCGGCGCGGCCGTTGCGGACGCGGAAATTGTGTCATAATGCCGGCATGCCGGGGCCACACCCCAGATTCACAACCCCCCCTTTATTGAATCAGCCAACGAGATGTATCGCATTGGTGTTGACGCGTGCCTGCTGTCCGAGAAGGTGACGGGCATCGGCCGCTATACATCCGAAATGCTCGCGGCCCTCATCGAACGCGACCACGATTGGGTGCTTTACTCTCACCGCCCCACTATGAAGAATTGGCCCAGGCATAACGTGAAGCTGCGCACAGGCAACCTGCCTCGGCGGGCGCTGCGCATGGCCTGGGCCCAGAGCATACTGCCTTGGTGGGCGAGCCGGGACGATATCGACCTGTTCTGGGCTCCCACCCATCGGCTGCCCCGCTACCTTCCGCAACGTATTGCACGAGTCGTTACCATTCACGACCTCGTTTGGAAGCACGCCGGGGAAACCATGAGGCCATTCAGCCGGTGGCTGGACGCCAAGCTTATGCCGGAAGCGGTGCGTCTTGCGGACCGGGTGATTACCGTGTCCGCTCATACCGCACGGGATCTGGTTGCGGAGGTGCCGGAAGCGGAGAGCAAGGTTAGGGTGGTGCATTTGGGGATTTCCGCTTTACATCCAGCCGCTGACATGGAATCCCTGAAGCAATTGGGGATCGACCGCCCATACTTCTTGTTTGTAGGCACGCTCGAGCCGCGAAAGAACCTGCACCGCTTGCTGGAGTCCTATGCGAGATTGCCGGAAGGCATAAAGGAAGGCGTTCTGCTCGTCATCGCAGGAGGAAAGGGCTGGGGCAATGTGGACGTGCACGCCGTTGCAGGCCGGCTTGGCTTGAGCGACCGTATTCGTGTAACGGGTTATGTTGGTGAGGAGTTACTTTCCACCCTGTATACGCATGCCCGGTTCTTGGCTATGCCTTCGCTTTACGAGGGTTTTGGTTTGCCGCTGGTGGAAGCGATGGCCAGGGGCACGCCGGTGTTGACCTCGAACCGCGCATCCATGCCGGAGGTTGCCGGGGAGGCCGGGTTTCTGGTAGATCCGCAGGATGTGGCTTCAATTGCCCAAGGTTTGCAGGCCCTGCTTACTGATGAGACACTGCGCCGGAATCTGGCGCAGTGCGCCAAGGTGAACGCCCAGCGTTTCAGTTGGCAAAAGGCGGCTGATGCCACGCTGCGGATATTCGACGAGGCCGTGGAAGAGCGGCGCCGGAAGCTTGGGCAGCGCTCACCGGGGCGCTGGTGATGCTGGTTTTGATGGCGGTGATGATGGGCAGCTCATGCCCGACAGTGAATAGCGTCGCTCCGGGTTATGGCAGCGAGGCCCGGCAACCCGACCATAAGCCCGGCGGGGTTCGCACAGCGGAAGCTATTCACGCCAATAACGAGAGGGCAGGCAGTTGTGTCCGGTCTTAGCCGCTGCTCAGACCGGGGAACATGCAGACTCGATGAAATTTCATAACAGAAAACGACCGCGTGGCGGCCCTGTCAGGGTGCTGCACGTTTATAAAACCTATTTTCCAGACACCTGGGGCGGGTTGGAGCAGGCGATACTCCAGATATGCCGGAGCACGGCCGCGCTCGGCGCCGAGAACACCATCTTCACCTTGAGCCACGACCCGTCACCCGGGCACATCGAACGTGCCGAGGCGGATGTCTACAGGTATCCTATATCCGCCGACTTCGCATCGTGCCCCGTTTCGGCGCGGGCGTTTCTCGCGTTTCGCCGGCACGTGGCGAAAACGGATGTTGTGCACTATCATTTTCCTTGGCCATTCGCAGACATCCTGGACATGCTGCGGCCCAGGCATATACCGGCCGTCATCACCTACCATTCGGACATCGTGCGCCAACGGGCGCTTCTGCGTTTTTACCGGCCGTTGATGCGCTATTTCTTGGGCGCGGCAGAGAAGGTGGTGGCTACATCGGCAAATTATCTCCGTAGCAGCGAGGAATTGCAGCGGCTGAAATGCCGTGTCGAAGTGATCCCTTTTGGACTGGACGAGGCGAGCTATCCGGGCGCGGATCCTGCCAGGCTGGATCACTGGAGGGCCGTGTATGGGGATAGATTCTTCCTGTTTATCGGGGTCTTGCGATACTACAAGGGACTGCACATCCTGCTCAACGCCGCGAGAGGCGCTGGCTACAAAATACTCATCATCGGGGCGGGGCCGACCGAACGGGAACTGAAAGGCCTCGCCGCCGAACTCGCTTTGGACAATGTGGAATTCCTGGGCTTTCTGCCGGAAACCGACAAGGTGGCTTTGCTGAAACTCTGCCGCGGGGTGGTTTTCCCATCGCACCTCCGGTCAGAGGCCTTCGGCATATCCTTGCTGGAGGCGGCCATGTTCGGCAAGCCGATGGTCTCGTCGGAGATCGGGACCGGAACCAGCTTCGTCAACATCGACGGCGTGACCGGCATCGTGGCGCCGCCGAATGACCCGGCTTCGCTGCGGGAGGCAATGGACCGCATTCAGGCCGACGATGTCCTGGCCGAGGATATGGGGCGCGCGGCAAGACTGCGCTATGAGCGATTATTTACTGCCGAAAAAATGGGTAGGCGCTATTTGGAACTCTACAAGGGGCTTCTTGGGTGGGCCCCGAAGGATTTGACGGAAACCTGGCCCGGTACAATCGGATAGCCGACCTCAATGTATACGGGCAACATAATGTTTTGCTACTAATACCCTTGCGGTAGCGGCAATTGGAACCTGACCCTAATATCCCTTGGGATCAAGCCTGAGTAATCAGGTCATACCGTGACCCATTTTTGTTTTTTTGGGATTGATTCCTTTGTCTATCCGGGGTAAACTGATGCATAAATCTGCATATTTCTTGATGGGGCGACCATGAGAACAACGCTTGATATCGATGATGGACTACTGACCAAGGCCAAGTCTCTGGCGGCGAAGGAGCATACGAGCTTGACCCGGCTGATAGAGCAGGGTCTGGCACTGCGGCTGCGTACTCAGGTAACGCCACCCGGCCGGCATCGCCCCGCGCTTCCGGTTTATGCTGGAAAAAGGGGGCTGCAAACAACGGTTGCCGACGCATTGACTCATCGCGCGCTGCTTGATGCGGCGGATGATGCACCGTGACGCCTGATGTGAATGTGCTGGTGGCAGCTTCGCGCCAGGACCACCCGCACCATGCCCCGGCGCTGGCCTGGCTGGAAGCGGCGCTGGATGCCGGCACCGCGGGACGGCCATTGGCGATTCTGCCCATGGTGGCCTCCGGTTTTCTGCGCTTGGTGACGCATCCGAAGGTATTTGTCGAGCCCACGCCCATCGAGGCTGCCCAGGCTTTCCTGCGTGCGGTACTGGATTCGCCCGGTGTGGCGTTGCTCCCCTTGGGGGATGAATGGCCGTTGTTCGAGGATCTGTGCGCGCGACATGGCCTGAGCGGTAACGCTATCCCGGATGCCTGGATTGCGGCTGCCGCACAGTCTCATCACGTGCATCTGGTTACCTTCGACAAAGGATTCCGCCGCCTGATGAAGGCGAGTCTGGTCACGGTGCTGCACTTGGCGACGAAATAACTAAAATGATGTCTGACCGTTCGCAGTAACAGCAGTAAATCTAGCGGGTTAAAGTCCCGTCCGGGGAGTTGTCCGTGCGCCCCGGTAGCATGAGGAAGCGGCGCTGGAGTAATTCAGGGTCGTGAGTTTCCAAACA
>JAJZUU010000023.1 GCA_021848325.1 Pseudomonadota bacterium
GAAGCCTGTCCTGGACCGGGATGCCCTCCTGTGCAGCGATGGCAATCCGGTCTACACGGCCTTCGTGGAAGAGGCCGACATCGCTCATAAGGCGCTCAACCTCTCCGCGGGGGTGCGCGTGGTAGACCGGGTCTTCCATATCCAGAATGTGAATGCCTATCACAGTCGGCTCAAGCAGTGGATGGGGCGATTCCATGGTGTGGCAACGAAGTATCTGCCCAACTACCTCTGGAGCAGGCTCCCGGGGGCTCCTCGCAACCACGGGGCATCCTCCTCGCCGCTCTCGGAGTTGGGTATCATCAACAGATAATGCGAACATAGCCTTTTTCTATTGTGAGGCCATGAGTGACATGGCAACGATAGAAGCCAAATATCAAGCGCTGGCGGGAAGGCTGAACGAAGCCACGTTGCGTATGTGGGCGGCGACGGAGGCGCGTAGCCTGGGGCGGAGCGGAGTCAGTTTGGTCGCCAAGGCGACCGGTCTGTCGCGGACGACGACACATGCGGGACTGGCTGAACTGCGGAGGGCGGCCACGTGTGCGAGCCATAGGGGGCGGGCGCAAGAAGCTGATCGACAAGGGCGTCCCGCAGGAAGTCCCCTTGGGGGGTGCCAGTTTGTTGAGCGATCTGGACGCCCTGGTGGAACCGACAACGCGAGGCGATCCGATGTCGCCCCTGCGCTGGACCTGCAAGAGCACCTATCGGCTGGCTGAAGAACTCAAGCGGCGGGGACACGCTGTCAACCAGCGCACTCTCTGCGATCTGTTGAGCCTGGCGGGCTTCAGCCTGCAATCGACGCGCAAGACCCGAGAGGGTAGGCAGCACGAGGACCGAGACGCCCAGTTCGGTCACATCGCCCGCATGGTGTCCGAGTATCAAGCGGCTGGCGACCCGGTCATTGTTGTTGGACATAGTTCAGCCGAATACGGCCAGCAGGGCTAGCCGCGATCGCCAAGGCGGACTTGGTGGTCATTGACGACTTTGCCATTTCCCCCATCGGGCCGCGTGAACGCAATGATCTGCTGGAATTGCTGGATGACCGGGCCGGGGGGCGTTCCACCCTGATCACGAGCCAATTGCCCATCGAGAACTGGCATGACTATATCGGCGACCCGACGCTCGCCGACGCCATTCTCGACCGCCTGGTGCACAGCGCCCACAAGATTCATCTCGAAGGAGAATCGATGCGAAAGCGTGCCGCCACCAACATGGAAAAAACCGCTTCAAAACGAAAGAAAATTGACTGAACGTGACCGGTCGGTGTAAAAAACCACTACAGCGCTGACCCGGCGTTCCCGCCGGTCACCTTCCTTCGGAATCACCGGTCATCTTCAGCGGAATACGCAGTCCATCTCGATTCTCCTTTCTTCGTGTGCTTGGCGGCTCACGAGTTGGAGTGTCGCAGATGGACTCCAGTAAATGTCAAACTTCTACTGCCACCCCGGCATAGCCGGGGGATTTCCCTTTATTGGTTAAACCACGACTTCCATTATTTACGTAACTTACGTATAGTTATCTTATGAAAGCCTTGTTTGTGTAATTGCCCGCATTCTCCCGCTACCGGGCGGACTATCTGGATGACGAAGGTTTCCGCGCCCTACAAAACGAACTGGTGGAAAGCCCGGAAAAAGGTGATGTCATCGAGGGAACCGGAGGCTTGCGTAAGCTGCGCCGCCCTGACCAGAGGCGCGGCAAGGGCAAGCGTGGTGGTTTGAGGGTGATTTATTTCTGGTGGGAAGCCGGTAGGCAATTCTGGCTGTTCACTATTTACAACAAGGACGAAATGGAAGACTTGAGCGCCAAAGAAAAAGGATTACTCAAGGACATGCTGAAACGTGAACTGGAGGCAAGACAATGAAGAAGCGCAACCTGTTTGCAGAGCTTGCGGAGGGCTTCGACGCCCTGGCCAATGAGCGGGCCGGGAAGCGCACCCTGCGCACGCATGAAGTTGAGACAAAGCCAGCGGCCAATGTCACGGCGGAAGAGCTTATCGCGCTACGCGAACGGCTGCACCTGTCCCGCACGGTCTTTGCCCGGTATTTGCGTACCAATCCACGTACCTTGGAGAATTGGGAACAAGGCCGTGCCCGGCCAAACGCCCAGGCTGCCTTGCTCATTCGCCTGGTAGAGCGTTACCCGGACACGGTGGAGCGGCTGGCGAAAGTATGAGTAGGATGCACAACCCGCCGCGCCCTACCGTCCACCACTCCTTTTCCATACCGAGCAGCCATGCCGGTGCAGCGCGACGCACGCGTCGCCAGTGGGGTTCTCGACGGTGCTGGCAATAAAGGGTGAATTTTTAGAGGTGCCCTTTAGACATTGTTGTCGTCCTCCCTCGCCCGGATATTTGACCACCTTCTCGGGCCTGCGTCGAGCTTGGCGGTAAGTGGCGAGACATCCGTCTCACTGTGACGCGCGCTCAGGAAATAGGGAATTGCCGGATTCTGAGCGAACTTCCCTCCTGCCCCTGTTGTTTATCGCATGCCGGGGCCGGCACTTTGGTCGGGCTATGGCGGGGGCTGGCGGCTTGCGATCAGGAAGGTTTCGCGTTTGAGGCCGACGAAGAGCCGAATGTTTTCGGGTATCCCGGACAAAGTCAAGTCAAACCGAGGCCTGAATGTCTTTGAAAGTTGAGTTCGTTTCCCACAAAGTGGGGATTATTGGATTCCCTCTGGCAAGGCGACCACGGTTGACAGGGGGGATATTTGTATCGAAACTCATGCCCAGGATCTATCTCATCCGCGACCACCTCAGGACAACGATCTTCAAGGGACCCCGGCAGCATGACGGACATTTTCATATTCTCGCTTGACGGGTGCTTACGGCCATGGCCGACGATGTCCTGACGGATACCGAACCCGCGTCTTCGTCCGCGCCGCAGCAGTGCTTCCACTGCGGGCTGCCGGTGCCGCCGCGGGCGAGCTACAGCGTGTCCATCGACGGCCAGCCGCGCCCCATGTGCTGCCGCGGCTGCGAGGCGGTGGCGCAGGCCATTGTCGCCGGCGGGCTGGGCCATTATTACCGGCACCGCACCCAGTTGCCGCAGTCGCCCCAGGAGGTGCTGCCGGAGTTCCTGCTCCAGTTGCCGCTCTACGACTCGCCGGAGGTGCAGCGCAGCTTCGTCAAGGAAGAGGCCGGCCAGGTGCGGGAGGCGGCCCTGATCCTGGAGGGCATCGCCTGCGCCGCCTGCGTCTGGCTGAACGAGCAGCACATCGCCCGGCTGCCCGGGGTGCTGGGGGTGGAGATCAACTATTCCACCCACCGCGCCCGGGTGCGCTGGGACGACAGCCGCATCCGCCTGAGCGAGATCCTCCAGGCGGTGGTCGCCATCGGCTACACCGCCCACCCGTTCGACCCCGGCCGCTACGAAGAGGTGCACCGCAGGGAGCGCAAGGCCGCCCTGCGCCGGCTATTCGTCGCCGGCTTCGGCGCGATGCAGGTGATGATGTACGCGGTGCCGGTCTACCTGGCGAGCGACGGCACCATGGCCCCGGGCATCGAGCGCTTGATGCACTGGGCCAGCCTGCTGCTTACCCTGCCGGTGGTGCTCTATTCCGCCGGGCCGTTCTTCCTCGGGGCCTGGCGCGACCTGCGGCTGCGCCGGCTGGGGATGGACGTGCCGGTGGCGCTCGGGATCGGCGGCGCCTTCCTGGCCAGCGCCTGGGCCACGGTGCTGGGCCGGGGCGAGGTCTATTTCGACTCGGTGGCCATGTTCGTGTTCTTCCTGTTGTGCGGCCGCTTCCTGGAGGCGGGGGTGCGGGCGCGGGCGTCCGGGGCGGTGGAAAACCTGGTGAGGCTGATCCCCGCCTTCGCCGCCCTGCTGCCCGGCTTTCCCGGGTCGCGGGAGACCGAGCAGGTCCCGGTGTCCAGCCTCAAGCCGGGCGACTTCGTGCTGGTGCGTCCGGGGGAGGCGGTGCCCGCCGACGGCCGGGTGGAGCAGGGGGAGAGCCAGGTGGACGAGTCCCTGCTGAGCGGCGAGAGCCGGCCGGTGGCCAAGCAGCCGGGGGAGGCCCTGACCGGGGGGTCGGTGAACGCGGTCAGTCCGCTGCTCATGCGGGTGGAGCGGGTGGGGCAGGATACCGTGCTGTCCGGCATCGTGCGCCTGCTGGACCGGGCCCAGACGGAAAAGCCGCGCATCGCCCTGGTGGCGGACCGGGCGGCAAGCTGGTTCGTGCTGGCCCTCCTGCTGGGGGCGGCGGGAGTGGCCGTTACCTGGTATACGGTCGATCCGCAGCGGGCCTTGTGGATCACCGTCTCCGTGCTGGTGGCCACCTGCCCCTGCGCGCTCTCCCTGGCCACCCCGGTGGCCCTTACCGCCGCCACCGGCAGCCTTACCCGGCTCGGCCTGCTCACTACCCGGGGCCATGCCCTGGAGACCCTGGCCCGGGCGACCCATTTCGTGTTCGACAAGACTGGCACTCTGACCCACGGGCGCATGGCCCTGCTGGAGACGGTGGCCCTGGGGGCCGTGGAGCGGGAGCGCTGCCTGGCATTGGCGGCAAGTCTGGAGCACGGCTCCGAGCACCCGGTGGCGCGCGCCCTGATCGATGCGGCCCAGGGCCTCGCGCCGGAGGCGGCGGAGGTGCGCAACTTCCCGGGCCTGGGGGTGGAAGGGCGGCTGGAGGGCAGGCGCTGCCGCCTCGGGGCGCCGCGGTTCGTGATGGAGTTGAGCGGTGGGCCGCTGCCGGCACAGATCGGGGCGTTGCCTTCCTCCGCCACGGTGGTGGCCCTGGGGGACGAGGCCGGCTGGCTTGCCCTGTTCGCCCTGGGAGACCGGCTCCGCGGCGACGCGCATCTGCTGGTACGGGGGCTGCAGGGGATGGGCCGGCAGGTCTGCCTGCTGAGCGGCGATCGCCCGGAGGCGGTGGCGGAGGCGGCGGCCGCCCTGGGCATCGACTGCGCCCGGGGGGGGGCCTCCCCCGCGGAGAAGCTGGAATACGTGCGCGCCCTGCAGCGGCAGGGGGCGGTGGTGGCGATGGTGGGGGACGGCATCAACGACGCACCGGTGCTGGCCCAGGCCCAGGTATCCGTCGCCATGGGCGGCGGCACCCAGGTGGCCCAGGCCACGGCGGACATGGTGCTGCTTTCCGGCCAACTGACACGGCTGCTGGAAGGGCTGGCGGTGGCCACCCGGACCACCCGCATCATCCGCCAGAACTTATGGTGGGCGCTCGCCTATAATTGTCTGATATTGCCCTTTGCGGCACTGGGCCATGTCACGCCCTGGATGGCGGGCATCGGCATGTCCGCCAGTTCATTGCTGGTGGTGCTCAACGCGGCGCGCCTGGCGCGCCGGCGGCCGGCGGCGGGGGCACAGGAGGCTGAGACGGGTTTGGGAGCGAGCGAGCGGTGGAAATCCTCTACCTGTTGATCCCGCTCAGCCTGGTCCTGGTATTCCTGATCGCGGCGGTGTTCTGGTGGGCCGTCAAGAGCGGGCAGTTCGACGATCTGGAGGGGCCGGCCTACCGCATCCTGATGGACGACGATTCGCCCGTCGCGTCGCGCCCGGAGGGCGACGGAAAAGGGGCGGTAGAGCAAAAAGTTGATCTGGATCAGGGAATCTGATGCCGGAAATGGGTATGATTCCCGCTGGTTTAATCGGTTACGGGATGGTTTTGTCCGAAAATCGGGGCCGCGGGGAAGCGCCCATCGGGCACCGGCACTGTTGTTTTCTTTAGGTGAGGGGAGGGCGTATGGAAGCGCAATCGACGTACAACTACAAGGTGGTGCGGCAGTTCGCCATCATGACCGTGGTGTGGGGCATCGTCGGCATGCTGGTGGGGGTCGTGATCGCCGCCCAACTGATCTGGCCGAATCTCAATTTCGAGCCCTGGCTGACCTACGGCAGGCTGCGGCCCTTGCACACCAATGCGGTAATCTTCGCCTTCGGCGGCTCGGCGCTGTTCGCCTCGGCCTACTACATCGTGCAGCGCACCTGCCATGCCCGCTTGTTCAGCGACAAGCTGGCGGCGTTTACCTTCTGGGGCTGGCAACTGGTCATCCTGGCGGCGGCCATCACCCTGCCCCTGGGCATCACCACCGGCAAGGAATACGCCGAACTGGAATGGCCCATCGACATCCTGATCACCCTGGTATGGGTCGCCTATGCGGTGGTGTTCTTCGGCACCATCCTGAAGCGCAAGACGCCGCACATCTACGTAGCCAACTGGTTCTTCGGGGCCTTCATCCTGGCCATCGCCCTGCTGCACATCGTCAATAGCGCCGAGCTGCCGGTGAGCCTGTGGAAATCCTACTCCGCCTACGCCGGGGTGCAGGATGCCATGGTGGAATGGTGGTACGGCCACAACGCGGTGGGTTTTTTCCTCACCGCGGGTTTCCTGGGCATGATGTACTACTTCGTGCCCAAACAGGCGGGGCGGCCGGTGTATTCCTACCGCCTGTCCGTGGTCCACTTCTGGGCGCTGATCTTCACCTACATGTGGGCCGGCCCGCACCACCTTGAGTACACCGCCCTGCCCGACTGGGCCCAATCCCTGGGCATGGTGTTCTCGCTGATCCTGCTGGCGCCCTCCTGGGGCGGCATGATCAACGGCATCATGACCCTGTCCGGGGCGTGGGGGAAGCTGCGCACGGACCCCATCCTGAAGTTCCTGGTGACCTCCCTGTCGTTCTACGGCATGTCCACCTTCGAGGGGCCGATGATGTCCATCAAGACGGTGAACGCCCTGTCCCACTACACCGAATGGGTCATCGGCCACGTTCACTCCGGCGCCCTGGGCTGGGTGGCGATGATCACCATCGGCTCCATGTACTATCTTATTCCCCGCCTGTTCGGGCGCGAATCCATGTACAGCGTGAAGCTCATCACCGTGCACTTCTGGGTCGCCACTATCGGCGTCGTGCTGTATATCGTCGCCCTGTGGATCGCCGGGGTGGCGGAAGGGCTCATGTGGCGCGCCTCCAACCCGGACGGGACGCTCGTCTACAGCTTCGCCGAGGTGGTCAAAGCGATGTATCCCTTCTACACCATCCGCCTGGTGGGCGGGCTGATGTTCTTCGGCGGGATGCTGATCATGGCCTACAACACCTGGAAGACCGTGGCCGGACAGAAGCCCGTCGAGGCGCTTATCCCGGCCGCCGTTCATGCCTAACAACAGGGAGAACAGCATGAATTCGCTACATGACGTGATCGAGAGAAACCTGGGGCTGATGATCGTCCTCATCGTCCTGGTGGTGAGCGTGGGCGGTCTGGTGGAGATCGTGCCCCTGTTCTATCAGAAATCCACGACCCAGCCGGTGGCGGGCCTCAAGCCCTATACGCCGCTGCAATTGGAAGGGCGGGACATTTACATCCGGGAGGGCTGCTACAACTGCCATTCCCAGATGATCCGCCCGTTCCGTGCCGAGACCGAGCGCTACGGGCATTACTCGGTGGCCGGCGAGTTCGTCTACGACCATCCCTTCCAGTGGGGTTCCAAGCGCACCGGTCCGGACCTGGCGCGGGTCGGCGGGCGCTACAGCGACGAATGGCACCGGGTACACCTGCGCAACCCGCGGGACGTGGTGCCCGAGTCCGACATGCCGGACTACGATGACCTGCACAAGAACGTGCTGGACGGCAACGACATCCAGGCCAAGATGAGGGCCATGCGTACCCTGGGGGTGCCGTATACCGATGCCGACATCGCCAACGCCAAGCAGGATGTGGCGGGGAAGACCGAGGAGGACGCCCTGATCGCCTATCTGCAGGATCTCGGCACGGACCTGAAGAATACGAGGTGAAGCCATGGACATCAACGACCTGAGATCGCTTTTTACCGTACTGACCTTCCTCACCTTCGTCGGCATCGTTTTCTGGGCCTGGAGCGGCCGGCGCAAGGCCGCCTTCGACGAGGCGGCAATGATACCGTTCGAAGAAGACGGCGAGGAATCCCATAAGAGCGCATCCGTGGCAACCCAGCGCCGCTGACCGGAGGAGAGGCATTATGAGCGATTTTGTGAGCAGTTTTTGGAGCGGCTACGTCGCCGTTATCACCTTGGTCGGCATCATCGGGGTGGCCTTGTTCGTTTGGATAGTCACCGCCGGGCAGGCCGCGCGCAAGGGAAAGGCGGATGTCACCGGGCATGTGTGGGACGAGGATCTGGTGGAGCTCAACAACCCGTTGCCGGACTGGTGGCGCTGGATGTTCTACATCAGCGTGGCTTTCGCCCTGGGCTACCTGGTGCTGTACCCGGGCCTTGGGAGCTTCAAGGGGGTGCTGGGCTGGACCTCCCACAAGGAGTACCGGGAAGAGGTAGCCGAGGCGAAAAAGCAATATGAACCCTTGTTCGACAAGTATCTGAAGCAGGATATCAAGGCCGTCGCTGCCGACCCCGAGGCGCGCCAGATCGGCCAGCACCTGTTCCTCACTTACTGTTCCCAGTGCCACGGCAGCGACGCCGGCGGTGCCACCGGCTTTCCCAACCTGCGGGACAACGACTGGCTGTATGGGGGCGAACCGGAGAACATCCAGACCACGATCATGAACGGGCGCAACGGGATGATGCCGCCGTTCGGCCCGGCCCTGGGGCAGGACGGGGTGAAGGCAGTGGCCAACTACGTGCTCTCCCTGAGCGGTGCCAGGCACGATGCGGCTCTGGCGCTCAAGGGCAAGGCCATCTTCGCGACCAATTGCGCCGCCTGTCACGGGCCGACCGGCACCGGCAACCAGTTCATCGGCGCCCCCAACCTGACGGACAAGATCTGGCTGTACGGGGGATCGGAGAAAGCGGTCGTCGAAACCATCACCAAGGGCCGCAGCGGTGCCATGCCCGCCCAAAAGGACAACCTGGGCGAGGCGAAGGTGCATCTGCTGGCGGCCTACGTGTATAGCCTGAGCCATTGAGGCGTGACCCGGCGGGTGGCGCTGGCACCGGCCGCGCCCCCCGCCGCTTGCAAGGAGCTAGTGTTGGCGCAGGCAAAGCCGGCGGCTGCCCATGGCGCGGCCGACGAAGTGCAGGGGGAGTTGTCCTCCGTCCGCGAGAAGATCCATCCCCGGGCGGTGGGCGGCCTGTTCGCCTGGCTGCGGGTGGCGGCGGTACTGCTTACCCAGTTGCTGTACTACGGCCTGCCCTGGCTGCAGTGGGACGGGCGCCAGTCGGTGCTGTTCGATCTGGCGACGCGCAAGTTCTACGTCTTCGGCCTGGTGCTGTGGCCCCAGGACTTCGTCTATCTCAGCGCGCTGCTGATCATCGCGGCCCTCGGCCTGTTCCTGTTTACCGCGGTGGCGGGGCGGTTGTGGTGCGGCTATGCCTGTCCCCAGACGGTCTACACCGAGGTCTTTCTGTGGATCGAGCGCAGGATAGAGGGCAACCGCCAGCAGCAGATCAAGCTCGACCAGGCGCCGTGGGGCGCGCGCAAGATCGCCGTCAAGGGTGCCAAGCACGGCGCCTGGATTGCATTCTCGTTCTGGACCGGCCTGACCTTCGTGGGCTACTTTACGCCCATCAGGGTGCTTACCGAGGAGCTTGCCGCCTTGAGCTTCGGTCCCTGGGAGACGTTTTGGATCCTGTTCTACGGCTTCGCCACCTACGGCAATGCGGGCTGGTTGCGGGAGCAGGTGTGCAAGTACATGTGTCCGTATGCGCGCTTTCAGAGCGTGATGTTCGACCCGGATACCCTGATCATCACCTACGATCCAAAACGGGGGGAGCCCCGGGGCCCGCGCGGCAAGAGGGTGGATCGGGCCCAGGCCGGGCTGGGGGACTGCGTGGACTGCTCCATCTGCGTGCAGGCGTGCCCCACCGGCATCGACATCCGCAACGGCCTGCAGTATATGTGCATCGGCTGCGCGGCGTGCATCGACGGCTGCAACCAGGTGATGGACAAGCTGGGGTACCCGCGCGGGCTGATCCGCTATTCCACCGAGAACGCGATGGAGGGCAAGTATCCGGACAAGGCGATCCTGCTGCGCATGTTGCGCCCGCGGGTGCTGCTTTACGGCATTGTCCTGCTGGCCATTGCCGCGGCCCTGGCTGCGGCCCTCTATGTCAGGGTGCCGCTGCAGGTGGACGTGATGCGCGATCGCTGGTCGCTGGCGCGGGAGACCAGCCAAGGGCTGATCGAGAACGTGTACCGTCTGCAGGTCATCAACATGGACGACCGGCCCCACCGCTACGCCATTTCCGTCTTGGGGCCGGTCGCTTTCCATTTGCTCGCCGAGGGGCCGCCGCTGCAGGTGGCGGCGCTGTCCTCGGGCAATCTGTCGGTGAGGCTCGAGGCCGACCCGCAGGGATTGAAGGAGCGCTCCACTCCGGTCACTTTCCGCCTCCAGGCGGTGGACGACCCCGCGCTGGAGCGCACCGTGGCATCCAGTTTTCTCAGCCGATAGCACAGGAGCGATTATGCGCACCCCCCCTTCCGCAAGCAAACCGTGGTATCGGGAGCCCTGGCCCTGGTTTTTGATGGCACTGCCGCTGACGGCCATTATCGGGGGAGCGATTACCGCCTGGTTCGCCGTGACCAGCAACGACGGATTGGTGGCCGACGACTATTACAAGAAGGGCCTGGCCATCAACCAGACCCTGCACCGGGACGAGGAAGCCGGCGTCCTGCATCTGCAGGCGGCGCTCACCCGTAGTGACGGAGGTACCCTGACCATGCGGCTGAGGGGCGACTTCAAGACCTATCCGCAGCAGGTGCAGTTGCGTATCCTGTATCCCACCCGGGCCGGGAAGGATCAGACGGTGTCGCTGCAGGCCGTTGCGCCGGGGAGCTACGCCGGCCACTGCCAGACGCTGAGCCGGGGGAAGTGGTACCTGATCCTGGAAGACAATGCCAAGACCTGGCGTTTGCTGGGCGAGTGGGAAGTGCCGCAGACCCGAACCGTGTCCCTCGCGGCGGGAGACGGCAAGAAAGTCATGTAACGGAGGAAGCCATGGTTGCTATGCATATGCTGTTCGGCACGGGGATGGGGCTGCTCAGCCTGTTCACCATCCTGTTTATCGTCGCCATGGGCGTGTATCTCTTCGTGACGCTCAGCAAGAAATCCCGCGGCTCGGACGAGTAGTCCGCCGCATCCCCGGCGCTCGCCCAGGAGGGTGAACGCCGGACGCTTCCCTATTCGCAGCGCGGCTGAAGCCCTCGCCGGATCGGCCGCCGCAGCCGTTCCCTTGCCTGCCCCTATTCCCGTCTGACCCGCGTCCGCCGCGGCTCACGGCCTCTTGCGGCTTGTATCGTTCCCTACAGTGCCCCCCCGTTTTGTCGCGTTTGCAACAGCCGGCAATCCCAGGCGCCATGCCCGGCGCAACAAATAAATAAATTTATAAACAGATAGATACGCTAAATTCGCGGCGGTGGCATGCTCGTTGCTAAGGGAGAAGTGCGCAGTGAATGTTTTGCCGGGACTGCAACCGAGAAAAAGAAAAATAACGTGTTGTGAGGTTTCGATTTGATCCGGCGGAGTGATTGCTGCCGGTAATGGCAATTTCGGTAACTTTACAGCTACTTAAGGAGATACACATGTCTGCATTGAGACAAATCGCGTTTTACGGCAAGGGCGGTATCGGCAAGTCCACCACCTCGCAAAATACCCTGGCCGCGCTGGCCGATCTGGGACAGAAGATCCTGATCGTCGGTTGCGACCCGAAGGCCGACTCCACCCGTCTGATCCTGCACGCCAAGGCCCAGGACACCATCCTCAGCCTGGCCGCCGAGGCCGGCAGCGTGGAGGACCTGGAGCTGGAAGACGTGATGAAGGTCGGCTACAAGGACATCCGTTGCGTGGAGTCCGGCGGCCCTGAGCCCGGCGTGGGCTGCGCCGGACGCGGCGTGATTACTTCCATCAACTTCCTGGAGGAAGAGGGTGCGTACGACGGCGCCGATTATGTGTCCTACGACGTGCTGGGCGACGTGGTGTGCGGCGGCTTCGCGATGCCCATTCGCGAGAACAAGGCACAGGAAATCTACATTGTGATGTCCGGCGAGATGATGGCCATGTATGCCGCCAACAACATCGCCAAGGGGATTCTGAAATACGCCAACTCCGGCGGCGTGCGTCTGGGCGGCCTGATCTGCAACGAGCGTCAGACCGACAAGGAATACGAGCTCGCGGACTCGCTGGCGAAGAAGCTGAACACCACGCTGATCCACTTCGTGCCCCGCGACAACGTGGTGCAGCACGCTGAGCTGCGCCGCATGACGGTGCTGGAATACGCGCCCGATTCCAAGCAGGCCGACGAGTATCGCCAACTCGCCCAGAAGATCCATGACAACGTGGGCAAGGGCACGATTCCGACCCCCATCACCATGGATGAGCTGGAAGAGTTGCTGATGGATCACGGCATCATGCAGAAGGTGGACGAGTCCATCATCGGCAAAACCGCAGCGGAGCTTGCCGCAGAGGCCGCCGCGTAAGGAAGGGCGGTCGGACCCCGCCCGTGGCCTCGGTCGCGGGCGGGGCACCAAGCGGATGCGAGGGGATCGACGGGAGACCTCTGCAGATGGCGGCGCGCGCCAGCCGCCATGCGCAGAGTTCTCCCCCAGGGCGAATCGGGTCGATGTCATTTTTTTTGAGTTAGGAGAGCAAAATGAGCCTGACGGCAGAGCAAGCGAAAGCGAAGAACCAGGAACTCATCAAGGAGGTCCTGGAGGTCTATCCGGAAAAGACCGCCAAGAAACGCGCCAAGCATCTGGGCGTGTACGAGGCGGACAAGCCGGATTGCAGCGTGAAGTCCAACATCAAGTCGATCCCCGGAGTGATGACCATCCGCGGCTGCGCCTACGCCGGTTCCAAAGGCGTGGTGTGGGGGCCGATCAAGGACATGGTCCACATCAGTCACGGCCCGGTGGGCTGCGGCCAGTATTCCTGGGGCTCGCGCCGCAACTACTACGTCGGCACCACCGGCGTGGATAGCTTCGTTACCATGCAGTTCACCTCCGATTTCCAGGAGAAGGACATCGTCTTCGGCGGCGACAAGAAACTGGAGAAGATCATGGACGAGATCCAGGGTCTGTTCCCGCTGAACAAGGGCATCACGGTGCAGTCCGAGTGCCCGATCGGACTGATCGGCGACGACATCGAGGCGGTGTCCAAGAAGAAGTCCAAGGAGTTCGGCGGCAAGACCATCGTGCCGGTGCGCTGCGAGGGGTTCCGCGGCGTGTCCCAGTCCCTGGGCCATCACATCGCCAACGACACCATCCGCGACTGGGTGTTCGACAAGAAGGGCGAGCCCAGGGCGTTCGAAGGCACGCCGTACGACGTGTCCATCATCGGTGACTACAACATCGGCGGCGATGCCTGGGCCTCCCGCATCCTGCTGGAGGAAATGGGTCTCAGGGTGATTGCCCAGTGGTCCGGCGACGGCAGCATCGCGGAACTGGAAAACACCCCCAAGGCCAAGCTCAACGTGCTCCACTGCTACCGCTCGATGAACTACATCTCGCGCCACATGGAAGAGAAATACGGCATCCCCTGGGTCGAGTACAACTTCTTCGGCCCGGGCAAGATCGAGGCCTCCCTGCGGGAGATCGCCAGCCACTTCGACGACAAGATCAAGGAAGGAGCGGAGAAAGTCATCGCCAAGTACAAGCCGCTGATGCAGGCCGTCATCGACAAGTACAAGCCGCGCCTGGAAGGCAAGAGGGTGATGCTGTTCGTGGGCGGCCTGCGTCCCCGCCACGTGATCGGCGCCTACGAGGACCTGGGCATGGAGGTGGTGGGCACCGGCTACGAGTTCGGCCACAACGACGACTACCAGCGCACCACCCACTACGTCAAGGACGGCACCCTGATCTACGACGACGTCACCGGCTACGAGTTCGAGAAGTTCGTGGAGAAGGTGCAGCCCGACCTGGTGGGCTCCGGGATCAAGGAGAAGTACGTGTTCCAGAAAATGGGCGTGCCCTTCCGGCAGATGCACTCCTGGGACTATTCCGGTCCCTACCACGGCTACGACGGCTTCGCTATCTTCGCCCGCGACATGGACATGGCCATCAACAACCCGGTGTGGGGTCTGACCAAGGCCCCGTGGAAGAAGTAATCGCGTAATGGGTACCGGGGAATGAGCGACGGGCAAACCCCCATCGCCCATTACCCGAGCGCCATCACCCAATCAAGGAGATTCATCATGAGCCAGAGTGCCGAACACATACTCGACCACGAGAACCTGTTCCGCGAGCCGGAATACCTCGAGATGTTCGAGTCCAAGAAAACGAACTTCGAGGACCCGCACCCCGCCGAAAAGGTGGCGGAGATCCGCGACTGGACCAAGGGCTGGGAATACCGGGAGAAGAACTTCGCCCGGGAGTCCCTCACCGTCAACCCGGCCAAGGCGTGCCAGCCCCTGGGCGCGGTGTTCGCCGCCGTGGGCTTCGAGGGCACGCTGCCCTTCGTGCACGGCTCCCAGGGCTGCGTGGCGTACTACCGCAGCCACTTCAGCCGCCACTTCAAGGAGCCCACCTCCTGCGTGTCCTCTTCCATGACCGAGGACGCGGCGGTGTTCGGCGGCCTCAACAACATGATCGACGGGCTGGCCAACGCCTACAAGCTGTACAAGCCCAAGATGATCGCCGTTTCCACCACCTGCATGGCGGAGGTGATCGGCGACGACCTGAACGGCTTCATCCAGAACGCCAAGGCCAAGGGCAGCGTGCCGGAGGACTTCGACGTGCCCTATGCCCACACCCCGGCCTTCGTGGGCAGCCATGTCACCGGCTACGACAACGCCCTCAGAGGGATCGTGACCCATTTCTGGGAAGGCAAGGAGCGCGCCCCCAACGACAAGATCAACTTCATCGGCGGCTTCGACGGCTACACCGTGGGCAACATGCGGGAGGTCAAGCGCATGTTCGGCCTGATGGGGGTGGACTACACCCTTCTCGGGGACAACAGCGACGCCTGGGATACCCCCACTGACGGCGAGTTCCGCATGTACGACGGCGGCACCACCCTGGAGGATGCCAAGGCCGCGCTGAATGCCAAGGCCACCCTCTCCATGCAGGAGTTCTGCACCGAGAAGACCCTGGGCTACATCAAGGAGCGCGGGCAGGAAACCGTGGCCCTCAACCACCCGGTGGGCGTGGCGGGGACCGACCGCTTTCTGATGGAGGTCTCCCGCCTCACCGGCAAGGCCATCCCGGCCGAGCTGGAAAAGGAGCGCGGCCGCCTGCTGGACGCCATCGCCGATTCCAGTTCCCATCTCCACGGCAAGAAGTTCGCCCTCTACGGCGATCCGGATCTCACCCTGGGGCTGGCCGCCTTCCTGCTGGAACTGGGTGTCGAACCGGTGCACGTGCTGGCCACCAACGGGACCAAGGACTGGGCCGAGAAGATGCAGGCCCTGTTCGACAGCTCTCCCTTCGGCAAGGGCTGCCATGCCTATGCCGGCCGCGATCTGTGGCACATGCGCTCGCTGCTGTTCACCGAGCCGGTGGATTTCCTGATCGGCAACACCTACGGCAAGTACCTGGAGCGGGACACCGGCACGCCGCTGATCCGCGTCGGTTTCCCCATCTTCGACCGCCACCATCACCACCGCTTTCCGGTGTGGGGCTACCAGGGCGGGCTGAACCTGCTGGTCACCCTGCTGGACAAGGTGTTCGACGAGCTGGACAAGAACACCAACGTGGCGGGCAAAACCGACTACAGCTTCGACATCATCCGTTAACCGGAGCGGCCGGCCTCCCCGCCCGGCGCGGGCGGGGAGGCCGGCCGAACAAGGACAAAAACATGGCAAACGTGACATTTTCCTCCCCCGCGATGAAGAAGGACCTCACCGTGTACGCGGTGGCCGGGGACTGCCGCACCCTGCTCAGCGTGGCCAAGGAGCACAAGGTGCCGATCAACTTCGAGTGCGAGAACGGCGAATGCGGTTCCTGCCAGGTGCAGGTGGTGGTGCTGGCCAACAAGCAGCCGATGGGGATGCACCTGACCGAGAAAGAGAAGACCGTGCTCAAGCTGGCGGGCAAGATCACCCAGCAGCAGATCGAGGACGCGGAAGTGAACGACCTGCCTCCCCCGTGGCGTCTGGCCTGCCAGTACATCGTGCGGGACGAGGACATCCTGGTGAAGTTCTAGCGGTACCACGAGAGCGGGGGCGGACGCGATGGCAACCTTGGCCGGAAAGATTCAGCAAGTGTTCGACGAGCCGGCCTGCGGCAAGAACCAGGCCAAGTCGGACAAGGAGCGCAAGAAGGGCTGCAGCAAACAGCTCCAGCCCGGGGCGGCGGCCGGGGGCTGTGCCTTCGACGGCGCCAAGATCGCGCTGCAACCGATCACCGACGTGGCCCACCTGGTGCACGGGCCGATCGCCTGCGAGGGCAACTCCTGGGACAACCGGGGCGCCAAGTCCTCCGGGGCGCGGCTGTACCGCACCGGCTTCACCACCGACATCAACGAGACCGACGTGGTGTTCGGCGGCGAGAAGCGGCTGTTCAAGTCGATCAAGGAGATCCTGGACAAGTACGACCCGCCCGCGGTGTTCGTCTACCAGACCTGCGTCACCGCCCTGATCGGGGACGACATCGAGGCGGTGTGCAAGGCGGCGTCCGCCAAATTCGGCAAGCCGGTGATCCCGGTCAACGCCCCCGGCTTCGTGGGCAGCAAGAACCTGGGCAACAAGCTGGCCGGCGAGGCCCTGCTGGACCACGTGATCGGCACCGAGGAGCCGGCATACACCACCCCCTACGACATCAACATCATCGGCGAATACAACCTGGCGGGCGAGCTGTGGCAGGTGAAGCCCCTGCTGGACGAACTCGGCATCCGCATCCTGTCCTGCATCAGCGGCGACGCCAGGTACCACGAGGTGGCCTCTTCCCATCGCGCCCGGGCGGCCATGATGGTGTGCTCCAAGGCGATGATCAACGTCGCTCGCAAGATGGAGGAGCGCTACGGCATCCCCTTCTTCGAGGGCTCCTTCTACGGCATTTCCGACATGAGCGACAGCCTGCGCCAGATTGCCCGGCTGCTGGTGGAAAAGGGCGCCCCCGCCGAGCTGACGGAGCGCACCGAGGCCCTGATCCGGCGCGAGGAGGCGCGCGCCTGGGAAAGGCTCGATCCCTACCGGGAGCGGCTTGCCGGCAAGCGGGTGCTGCTCATCACCGGGGGGGTGAAATCCTGGTCGGTGGTGGCGGCCCTGCAGGAGGTGGGGCTGGAGATCGTGGGCACCAGCGTCAAGAAGTCCACCAAGGAAGACAAGGAGCGGATCAAGGAGATCATGGGGGACGACGCCCACATGTTCGACGACATGACCCCGCGCGAGATGTACCGGATGCTGAAGGAGGCCCGGGCCGATATCATGCTCTCCGGCGGGCGCTCCCAGTTCGTCGCCCTCAAGGCCAAGATGCCCTGGCTCGACATCAACCAGGAGCGGCACCACGCCTACGCCGGCTACGAGGGCATGGTGGCCCTGGTGCGGGAGATCGAAAAATCGCTCTACAACCCGATCTGGGAACAGGTGCGTACGCCCGCGCCCTGGGATGCGGCACCTCTTTAAGGACAAACCCATGGCCACCGTGATCACCTCCAAAAAGGCCTGTTCGGTCAACCCGCTCAAGATGAGCCAGCCCATCGGCGCGGCCCTGGCCTTCCTCGGGCTCAACCGCTGCATGCCGCTGCTGCACGGCTCCCAGGGCTGCACCGCGTTCGGCCTGGTGCTGTTCGTGCGCCATTTCCGCGAGGCGATCCCGCTGCAGACCACCGCCATGAACGAGGTCGCCACCATCCTGGGCGGCATGGACAACGTCGAGCAGGCCATCGTCAACATCTGCAACCGGGCCCGGCCGGAGGTCATCGGCCTGTGCTCCACCGGGCTGACCGAGACCAAGGGCGACGACGTGGAAGGCTACCTGAAGCTGATCCGGGCCAAGCACCCGGAGCTGGACGGCGTGCCCATCGTCTACGTCTCCACCCCGGATTACAAGGACGCGTTCCAGGACGGCTGGTCCAAGGCGGTGACCGGCATCGTGCGGCAGTTGGCGCAGCCCGCCGCGGTCCGGGCGGAGCGCCAGGTGAACGTCCTCGCCGGCAGCCACCTGACCCCGGGGGACCTGGAGGAGATCCGGGAGATGGCGGAGGCCTTCGGGCTGGACCCCATCCTGGTGCCGGACCTCTCCGGCTCCCTGGACGGCCATATCCCCGAGGACTTCAGCCCCACCACCCTGGGCGGCACCCGGCTGGAGCAGATCCGCGCCATGGGCGCTTCCCGGGCGACCATCGCGGTGGGCGAACAGATGCGCCCGGCAGCAGAGGCCCTGGAGCAAAAGACGGGCGTGCCCTACACCCTGTTCGAGCGCCTCACCGGGCTTACGGCGAACGACCGGTTGCTGGCCTTCCTGTCCCGGGAAAGCGGCCGGCAGGTGCCCGACAAGTACCGCCGGCAGCGCAGCCAACTGGTGGACGCCATGCTGGACGGGCATTTTTTCTTCGGCGGCAAGCGGGTCGCCGTCGGCGCCGAACCGGACCTGCTGTGGGACGTGGGCTGCTGGCTGGCGGAGATGGGGTGCGAGCTGGAGGCGGTAACCACCGCCCACTCGCCCCTGCTGGAACGGCTGCCCAGCGCCGAGGTGACCATCGGCGACCTGGAGGACCTGGAACGCCTGGCCCACGGTTGCGACCTGCTCATCACCCACTCCCACGGGCGGCAGGCGGCCGAGCGCCTGGGCATCCCGTTCCTGCGCATGGGGATGCCGACGTTCGACCGGCTGGGCGCCGCCCACCGGCTGTCGGTGGGATACCGCGGCACCAGGGATCTGGTGTTCGAGATCGGGAACCTGTTTTTGGCCAATGCCCACGACAACCGGCCGGATACGTGGACACCGGCGAAGGAAGAGCGTCATGCGGGTGCGCCGGCTACGGCTCATTAAACCGGGGACGTCCCCGGACAACACGGAACTCACGAAAGGAGGCACCATGAAAGTGGCCTTTGCAACCCAGGACCTGCAGCGGGTGGACGCCCATTTCGGCTGGGCGAAGAACATCGCCATCTACGAGGTCTCGCCCGAGGGGCACCGGTTCGTCGAGGCGGTCCAGTTCGACGGCGACCTGGAGGAGGACGGCAACGAGGACAAGCTGGCGCCCAAGCTGGAGGCGATCAAGGACTGCGCCATCCTGTACGTGGCCGCCATCGGCGGCTCCGGGGCGGCGCGGGTGGTGGCCCAGAAGATCCACCCGGTGAAGGTGCCCCAGCCGGAGGGCATCCCGGAGATCTTGGACAAGTTGCAGCAGGTGCTCGGGGGCACCCCTCCGCCCTGGCTGCGCAAGGCCATGCTCAAGGGGCAGGAACGAACATTCGATTTCGACGAGGTGTGACATGGTTGAGACACAGGCGCTGGAAACGGCAAGCAATCCGATGGATTCGGTATTCGTGAAGGAACTGGTCAAGCAGTGGCGCGCCCAGGATTCCTACGGCGCGTGGGAGGGCAAGAGCGACGCGACGCTGCTGGAGCCGTACGTCCTGGACAAGGAGAAGCGGCGGGAGATCCCCATCATCGGCGATCCGGACCCGGAGACCCTGTGGCGTCTGGAACTGTTCTACAACGCGGTGGGGCTGGCCATCGAGCGCGCCACCGGGATCATGGTCACGCCCATGATGAAGATGTCCCACGAGGGCTTTGGCCGCATGATCCTGAGCGCCGGGCGGCTGATCGTGGTCAACAGGCACCTGCGGGACGTGCACCGTTTCGGCTTTCCCACCATGGCCAAGCTGGCGGAAGAGGGCGAGAAGCTGGTGGCCGCCGGGGTGGAGATGATCCAGAAATTTCCGGAGGTCGCCAACTACGGCTGAACCCGGAAAGGCGCTTCACGAAAACGCACGGGCAATGAGCAAACTGTGGGGAAAAGGAAGGCGGATATGGATGACATGGAACAACTGAAGGCCCAGGTCAAGAAACTGAACGCCCAGGCCACGGCGCTGAAGATGGACCTGCACGACCTGGCCGAGGACCTGCCCACGGGATGGGAAAACATCCCGCAGGTGGCCGACAAGGCCTACCAGGCCTACGAGCGGCTGAGCGAGGCCCGCAAGCGGCTTGCCGTGGCTGGTGGCTAGAGAAAGGAGGAGGCGATCATGGATCCGATCAGCGTAACCATGCCGGACGGGCGCACCTGGGTGCCCAAATTCGTGCAGACCATCGACCAGGGAAAGTGCATCGGCTGCGGCCGCTGCTTCAAGGTGTGCGGGCGCGGCGTGCTGCAATTGATGGCGCTCGACGAGGACGGCGAGTTCGTCGTCCTGGAAGCGGACGACGACGAGGACGAGGAATACGAAAAGAAGGTGATGACCATCGCCAACCAGATGAACTGCGTGGGTTGCGAGGCCTGCGCCAAAATCTGCCCCAAGAAGTGCTACAGCCACGCGGCGATGGCCGCCTAGCCCTGCATGGAAAGGAGAACGTCATGCTCGACTACCAACGCATCATGGCATACGCCGGGGACCCGTCGGACGCGCTGACCCGGGCCTTCGCCGGCGCCATCGGGCTCGCCTGCGAGGGCGGGGCCCTGCCGGCGGGGCCGATCATGGGACTCAGCCGGCAGCGCTTCGGCGCCCTGCTGGAGCGCCACTTCCCGGGCGCCTGGCAGGCGCTGTTCGCCCAGGCGGGACGGGTCGACGACGCGGAGGATTGCGAGGGGCTGCGGGCGGAGGAGTTCGGCGACGTGCTGAACCTGCTGCTGGAGCACCGCAGGGAAGACAGCGACCAGAGTTACTGGCTGGCCTGCGCCATCGCCACCGGCTGCATGGGCAACAACCACCTGTGGCAGGACATGGGGCTGGCCGGGCGCCAGGACCTGTCCGATCTGCTCAGACGCCACTTTCCCAGCCTGTTCGCCAAGAACTCGGCCAACATGAAATGGAAGAAATTTTTCTACAAGCAGTTGTGCGAGCGGGCGCAGGTGAACATGTGCAAGGCGCCCAGTTGCAGGGTGTGCAACGACTACGCCAACTGCTTCGGGTCGGAGGAGGCGGTCCTGGCCGTCGCGGAGCCGGAACGGCGGGTGGCGTAAACCGGCCCGCCATCGCTCAGGCCGCGGCGGCGGCCGCCTGTTTCATCGCCCTGGCCAGCATCTGGTAGGCGGCGGTCCAGGCCAGCCGGGCCTCCGGGGTGAAGTGGTGCCCCAGCACCCGTTCCAGGGTCCAGATGAAGGCCGCCCCCACGGTATCGTAATCCTTGTCCTTGACGCCATAGCCGGCATGGCCGTGCCCCAGGTCTTCCACCACGGGCAGCAGGTCGCCCACCCGGTCCAGCCCGTTCACGGCAATGCCGATCATGCTCATGAACATCTTCCCCTGTTCCTTCATGTCGCCCATGAACAAGGGCTTGAGGGACGGGTCGAGTTCGAACAGGCGCTGGTAGAACAATTCGCCGGCGCTATCCGCCAGGGGGGCGAGTCGTTCATAGGTGATCTGCACGAGCAGCTTCTGCTCCGGGGACATTTGGGTTCTCCTTATGAAGACGAGTCGGCGCGGCGCCGACCGCCGGGTAACGCGGCTGCAACGTCCATGATAACCGAACTCCCGACCCGATCAAAGGGACCCGGTTCGGCCCGCTTGGACAGGCCGGCGACCGGGGCGGTAAATCCCCGGTCGAACCACTCCACGGTCAGCCCCATACCTCGGCCGGTACCAGCAGCCGGGCGACCGGGGCATCGCCCACCAGGTGCTGATCAAAGATGGCAGCCACGTCCTCCTTGCCGACCCTGCCGTACATTACGCCCTCCGGGTACACCAGGACGTTGGGGCCGGTGCCGCAGGGACCCAGGCAGCCGGTGTTGGTGATGGCGATCTTGTCCGTCAGGTTGCGCCGCTGCAGCTCGAACAGGAACTCCTCGAACACCGGGGCGCAGCCGCTTTGCATGCAGGAGCCGCGGGGATGGCCCGGACCGCGATTTTGGGCGCAGACGAAGACGTGTTTTTCCGGTTTTGACATTTGGCTGTTCTCTTTCTCAGGATTGTCGGTTGGGACGCGAGGCCGGCCTCTGATCCCGTTGGGTGAGGTGCGCTCATTCGGTTCGAAGCGCTACGGGGATAACCCTCCGCGGCGGCGAGGATTCGGGCCCATGGCTAGGCGTAGGTGACGCCGTGTGGTTATTCCACACAAGGAACCTGCAACAACGCCATGGGCCCGAATCCTCACCGCCGCGTGTAACACTTAATGCTTAACAGGTCCTTAGCCGAACTTGAACAGGATGCCGTAGCCGCCGCGGGGATATTCCCACTCCACGTTGCGGAACTCGGTGCAGATGATGCGGCAGGTGCCGCATTCCAGACAGCCGTCGGTGATCAGCACGATGCGCCCGTTGCCTTCCCGGGTGTAGCAGCCGGCGGGGCAGCAGTAGGTGCATTGCTGAGTCTTGCATTCGACCTGGCATACCTCCGGGTTGCCGATGTTGATGTGGGGGTGTTCCGCATCGACCCGATAGCGGTTTTGAAACAGCTTCTCTTCGACCTTGATCATTCGAAAGCCCTCCACATCTTGAATGCATCACCCATCAGACCGAACAGGGAGCGTTTTTTCCTGAAGTCCTGCCGCACTTCCCTTTCCTTGGTCTTCTTGTCGATCCCGTCCACCGTGAGCATGGTGTGCATGGCGCGGTTGACCAGTTCCGGGTAGGTGGTGAAGAACTGGTGGTTGCCATGCAGGATTTCCGGCATGTTCCTGTATTTTTTCAGGTCCTTCATGACGAAGCTGTCGTCCAGGGTCTTCCGGTAGAGGGCCAGGTTGGCGGCGCTCATGGGTTTTTTCCGGGCCGCCAGCTCGATCACCGTCTCGCCCGCGACGCGGCCGGTGGTCATGGCCAGGTTGGAGCCCTCCCGGTGCACCGCGTTGACGAACATGCCGGAGTCGCCCACGATCAGCCAGCCCTCGCCGTAGATCTGGGGCACGGCGTTGTAGCCCCCTTCCGGGATCAGATGGGCGGTGTATTCCTTCATCTCGCCGCCGGCCAGCAGGGGCTTGATGGAGGGGTGGCTCTTCATCTGCTCCAACAGGGCGTAGGGGGAGGTGCCTTGCTGCTTGAAGTCGGACAGCATGCAGCCCACGCCGATGGTCAGCGACTCCTTGTTGGTGTAGAGAAAGCCGGTGCCCACCATGCCCTGGGTGATCTTGCCCGCCATCTCGATCACCACCCCTTCGTCGCCGCCGACGTTGAAGCGCTGCTCGATGGTCTCCTGGGGCAGAAAGTGGATTTCCTTGACCGCCAGGGCCACGTCCTTGGGGTGCAACTCGGGGTGGAAGCCCGCCTTTTTCGCCAGCAGGGAGTTCACCCCGTCCGCCAGGATCACCACGTCGGCGTAGATGGAGCCGCCTTCCCGGTCGGTGCGCACGCCGATCACCCGGGTGCGGTCCATGATCAGGTCGGTGACCGTGGTCTCGCAGATGATCAGCGCCCCCGCCTCCCGCACCTTCTGGGAGAACCACTTGTCGAACTGGGCGCGGATGATGGTGTAGCGGTTGTAGGGCGGCTTGTTGAACTCGTCGGAGCGGTAATTGCTGCCCACGTAGGACTCGTCGTCCAGCACCCACATCCGCTGTTCGATCAGGTGGCGCTCCAGGGGCGCGTCCTCGCGGAAATCGGGGATGATGCGCTCCAGGGCGTCGGAATACAGGATGGCCCCCTGCACGTTCTTGGAGCCCGGGTATTCGCCCCGTTCCAGTTGCAGCACCTTGAGGCCGGCCTTGGCCATGGTGTAGGCGGCGGCATTGCCGGACGGGCCGGCCCCTACCACGATGGCGTCGAATTTTTCGTCCATGATCGTTCTCCTTGATTGCCCGTCAGCCGGCCAGCTTCACCGTCGCGATCTGTTGCCGGAACGCCTCGGTCAGCGCCGGCAGGATTTGCATTGCGTTGCCCACGATGCCGTAGGTGGCGAAGTCGAAGATGGGCGCGCCGGGGTCGTTGTTGATGGCGATGATCACGTCCGAGCCTTCCATCCCCACCCGATGCTGCACCGCCCCGGAGATGCCGGCGGCGATGTACAGCTTGGGCCGCACCGTCTTGCCGGACTGGCCCACCTGACGCTCCGGTTCCACCCAGCCCGACTGCACGATCGGGCGGGAGGCGCCCACTTCCGCCCCCAGCACCTTGGCCAGGTCCCACACCAGTTGAAAATTCTCCGGCTTCTTCAGGCCGCGGCCCCCGGCCACGATGATGTCGGCGAAGGCGAGCTGCGGCTTGTCCTGCAGGTTGTCCGGGATGAATTCCAGCACCTTGGTGACGATGTCTGTCTCCACCATGCCCAGGGCGTGTTCCACGATGCGGCCGCTGCGGCCTTCGTCCCGCGCCGGCATGGACATCACCCGCGGGCGCACGGTGGCCATTTGGGGCCGGTAGTTGAGGGTGACGATGGTGCACAGCAGGCTGCCGCCGAAGGTGGGACGGGTCGCCGCCAGGCTGCGGTTCTCCATGTCGATGGCCAGTTCGGTGCAGTCCGCGGTGAGCCCGGTCTGCAGGGTGGTGGCCACCGAGCCCGCCAGGTCGCGCCCCAGGGGGGTGGCGCCCAGCAGGAGGATCTCCGGCTGGAACGTGTTCACCAGGTCGGTCAGCCCCTTGGTGAACGGCTCGTTGCGGTAGTCCGCCAGCAGCGGGTCCTCCACCAGGTAGCACAGGTCGGCGCCGTAGCGGAAGGCCTCGGCGCAGAAGCGGCGGGTATCGCCCCCCGGCGTGCCCATCACCACCCCCGCCAGTTCCACCCCCAGTCTGTCGGCCAGCTTGCGGCCCTCGCCCAGCAATTCCCAGGAGACGGGGTGCGCCGTCCCGCGTTCGTGCTCGATAAACACCCATACCCCCTTGTAGGAGGCGAAACGCGGGTCGAGTTCGGCCTTCCTGCGCCCCGCCGGCTTGCGGGCGGGCGCGTTCTGTTGGGTTTGTTCGCTCATGATGTGGTCCTCGTGTCAGTGGGCGCCGCTAGCTCCGCTTGCCGATCTCCGCCTGGAGATTCGGGTGCCTGGTGAACAGTTTCGCCAGCAGCGTCACGGCGATGTCCTTCGGGTTGTTGCTTTCCGTGTCGATGATTTCCGCCTTCACCGTTTTGGGGGTCGGCGCGAACACCTTGCTCACGATGGTGGGCGAGCCTTTCAGCCCGGTCTTGCTCACGTCCTCGATGCCCGCCGCGTCCTTGTCCCACACCTTCAACGGGTAGCGGGCGGCGCGGAACATATTGGGCATGGTGGCGAAACGCATCTCGTTGGTGCCCTCCAGCATGGTGATGAGGACCGGCAGCCGGCTCTTGAGCACCTGCACCCCGCCTTCCGAGCGGCGCTGCACCACGATTTCCCGCCGCTCCAGGTCCAGCGAGTCGACCCGGGACACGTAGGTGAGCAGCCGCATGTCGAGCCGCTTGGCGATGCCGGGCCCCACCTGGGCCGTGTCGCCGTCGATGGTCTGCTTGCCGGCGAACACCAGGTCCACCGGCATGTCCTGCTGGATCTGACGGATGGCGGAGGCCAGGGCGTAGCTGGTGGCGAGGGTATCGGAGCCGGCGAAGGCGCGGTCGGTCACCAGGATCGCCTCGTCGGCGCCGAAGGAGATCGCCTTGCGCAGGGCGGTCTCCGCCTGGGGCGGGCCCATCGACAGCACGGTGACCCTGCTGCCCGGGAACTGGTCCTTGAGGCGCAGGGCCTCCTCCAGGGAGTACAGGTCGTAGGGGTTGACGATGGCCGGCACCCCCTGGCGCATGATGGTGTTGGTCACCGGGTGCACCCGGATCTGGGCGCTGTCCGGCACCTGCTTGATACACACGACGATATGCATCTCGAACTCCTTATCTGTGCGAGGGCAGGGTGCCGCGCAGCATTTCCAGCGGCACGCTGCGGCCATCCTGGTCCTGGAATACCTTGAACACCTTTTCCCGGGCCGGGGTGGAGGTAACGAAGTCCTGGTAGGCCCGGGTCAGCAGCTCCCTGCAAGTGGCCGTCAGGGTCTCCCGGTCCATCCGCCCGGTGTTGGGGGCGGCGCGCAGGTATTGGTGGAAGCGCTTCAGGATGTGCAGGCGGTTCACGTTCACCACCGCCTGCTCGTAGCCGATGCCGAAGAAGTCCAGGAACTCCTCGGCCGCCGACAGCTTGCTCAAATCCGTCATCAGTTCGTTCATGCTGGTCCCCGTGCGCTGGTCTCGATTTAGGTTCAATGGGTGGTACGTTCCGCCCCGGCGCCCGCGGACAGGTCCAAGTAGAAGCGCTCCAGATCGGCGCTGCCGGGGGCGCGCTTGGTGACGGTGGCGTGGTCGCGGATACGCGCCAGGATGGCCCGGGCCTGCGGCTCGCTCAGGGCGATGCCGAGGCCCGCGTAGGCCCGGATCACCGATTTCGAGCCGGAGTGCTTGCCCAGCACCAGCCGGTGCTCCCGCCCCACCTCCGCCGGGTCGAACCCCTGGTAGTTGAGGCGGCTTTTCAGCAGCCCGTCCACGTGGATGCCCGCCTCGTGGGTGAATACCCCATCGCCGATGATGCTCTTGTTGATCGCCACCGGACGGCCGGAAGCCGCCGCCACCAGGTCGGAAATCTGCGGGAAGCGGTGACTGTCGATGCCGGTCTCGCGGCCGTACAGGTGGCGCAGTCCCATCACCACTTCCTCCAGGGCCGCGTTGCCGGCGCGCTCCCCCAGGCCGTTGACCGTGGTGTTGACGTGGCTGGCGCCGGCCTGCACCGCCGCCAGGCTGTTGGCGGTGGCCAGGCCCAGGTCGTTGTGGGCATGCATTTCCAGCTCCAGGTCCAGCGCCTGCCGCAGCCGCCGGATCTGGGCGAAGGTGGCGAACGGGTCGAGCAGCCCCAGGGTATCGGCGAAGCGCAGGCGCCGCGCCCCCGCCCGTTGCGCGGCCTCGCCCACCCGCAGCAGGAAGTCCGCGTCCGCCCGGGAGGCGTCCTCGCCCCCCACGCACACCTCCATCCCCCGGTCGAGCCCGGCCCGCACGTAGCGGTCGACGGTATCCAGCACCCACTGCCGGTCCCGCCCGAGCTTGTGGCGGATCTGCACGTCCGAAACCGGAATGGAAAGATTCACGACATGCACCCCGCAGCCCGCCGCGGCCTCCAGGTCTTCCGCGCACATGCGCCCCCACACCATCAAACGGGCCGACAGCCCGAGCCCCGCGACGGCGCGGATGACCTCCTGCTCGGCGGCGCCCATCACCGGGATGCCCACCTCCATTTCCGGTACCCCGGCCTCCGACAGGGCGCGGGCGATGGCCAGTTTTTCCTCGGCGCTGAACGCCACCCCGGCGGTCTGCTCGCCGTCCCGCAGCGTCGTGTCGTTGACGGTCACCGTCCTGTCGATCATGTTTCGCTCCGTCACAAAAGGTTTGCTCCGAACATCGATTAGCAATTCACGTGCCAACCGGTAGCCCGGAAGATTATTGCGCCAACTCAATGGGTTGGGCATTCTGTCCGGAAGCGGGGCGAGGCGCAAAGGCTACATTTGTCGCGATTGTATGGTTTGCGACAACACGGGAGGGCCAAGCGCTGCCCCTGTCCCTCGACCGGCCGCCGTCCCCGCGGCTGCCCCGTGACAAATTCCGCACGCTTTGTGTCATAATTGCGGCTTGTTTCGAAAGGCGGGCGATGGCGTGCCGGACCCGGCCCGCGCCGTTCTTTCGAGGGACCGAAAAGCCATTCGGCAACGTTTCAATTGCACCAGATGACAGCGAAGTAACGGGGTGAAACCGGATCTGCGCGCCCGGGCATTGAATTATCTTGCGCGGCGCGAATATTCCAGGGACGAGCTGTACCGCAAGCTGCTGCCCCATGCCGAGGACCGCCAGGCACTGGAGGACTTGCTGGCGGATTTCGGCGTGCGCGGCTGGCTGTCCGAGCGGCGCTTCGCGGAGCAGGTGGTGCGGGCCCGCCAGGCCAAGTACGGCAGCCTGCGCATTGCCCACGAACTGCGGGAGAAGGGGGTTGCGCAAGCCGTGGTGGACGCCGCCCTGGCCGAGGTCCGGGCCGGCGAGCTGGAGACCGCGCAGGAGGTGTGGCGGCGCAAGTTCGGCACGCTCCCCGCGGACGCGGCGGATCATGCCAGACAGACGAGGTTCCTGCAGAGCCGCGGCTTCGCCGGCGAGGTGATCCGCAAGGTGCTGCGGCAGCGGGATGATGATTGAACCAAAGGCCATAGACATGAAAAGCAGTGAGATAAGACAAAAATTCCTCGACTACTTCGCCGCCCATGGCCACACTGTGGTGGCTTCCAGCCCGCTGGTGCCGGCCAGCGATCCCACGCTGCTGTTCACCAACGCCGGCATGGTGCAGTTCAAGGACGTGTTCCTCGGGCGCGAAAGCCGGCCCTATGCGCGCGCGGCGAGTTCCCAGCGCTGCGTGCGCGCCGGCGGCAAGCACAACGACCTGGAGAACGTGGGCTACACCGCGCGCCACCACACCTTCTTCGAGATGCTGGGCAACTTCAGCTTCGGCGACTATTTCAAGCGCAATGCCATCCTGTTTGCCTGGGAGTTCCTCACCGGGGAGCTGCGCTTGCCGCCGGAAAAGCTGTGGGTCACGGTGTACGTGGAGGACGACGAAGCGGCCGATATCTGGCTCAACGAGGTCGGGGTGCCGGCCGACCGGCTGTCGCGCATTCCCGGCACCGACAACTTCTGGCAGATGGGGGACACCGGCCCCTGCGGCCCCTGCACCGAGATCTTCTACGACCACGGCCCGGAAGTGGCGGGCGGCCCCCCCGGCACGCCGGAGGCGGACGGCGACCGCTACATCGAGATATGGAACCTGGTGTTTATGCAGTACAACCGGGACGAGTCAGGGGCGCTCAATCCGTTGCCCAAGCCCTCGGTGGACACCGGCATGGGACTGGAGCGGATCGCCGCGGTGATGCAGGGGGTGCACAGCAACTACCAGATCGACCTGTTCCGGGAGCTGATCGCGGCGGCGGCCCGGGAGACCGGGGCGAGGGATCTGGCCGACAACTCCCTAAAGGTGATCGCCGACCATATCCGCGCCTGCAGCTTTCTCGTCACCGACGGCGTGATCCCCGGCAACGAGGGCCGCGGCTACGTGCTGCGCCGCATCATCCGGCGCGCCATCCGCCACGGCTACAAGCTGGGGCAGAAGCAGCCGTTCTTCCATAGGCTGGTGCCGGACCTGGTGGCGGCCATGGGGGCGGCCTATCCCGAGCTGACGGCGGCCGGGGAGCGGGTGGCGGCGGTTCTGAAACAGGAGGAAGAGCGCTTCGCGGAGACCCTGGAACACGGCATGGGGGTGCTGGAGGCCGCCATGCGCCCCGGCGCCGACCGCATCTTGGACGGGGAGACGGTGTTCCGCCTGTACGACACCTACGGCTTTCCCCTCGACCTGACCGCGGACATCGCCCGGGAGCGCGGGTTTACCGTGGATTTCGCTGGCTTCGAGCACGCCATGGAGATGCAGCGGGAACGCGCCCGCGCGGCGAGCAAGTTCACCATGCGCGGGGGGGTGGCGTTCAGCGGCCAGCCCACCGAATTCTACGGCTACGAAACGCTGCAACTGGAAGGCCGCGTCCTGGCCCTCTACATGGAGGGTGCCCAGGTCAACAGCATCGAGGCCGGCGCCGCCGCGGTGGTGGTGCTGGACCGCACCCCCTTCTACGCGGAATCCGGCGGCCAGGTGGGGGACCGGGGCGAATTGGCCAGCGACTACGTCAGCTTTCTGGTGGAGGATACCCAGAAGATCCAGGCCGAGGTGTTCGGCCACAAGGGCAGCCTGAAGGCGGGCCGCCTGGCGGTGGGCGACACGGTGCGCGCCCAGGTCGATCCGATGGCCCGCGCCCGGGCCGCCTACAACCATTCCGCCACCCATCTGCTGCACGCGGCGCTGCGCCAGGTGCTGGGCGGCCACGTCAGCCAGAAGGGCTCACTGGTGGACGCCGACCGCACCCGCTTCGACTTCGCCCACAACGAGCCGGTGAGCGCCGAGCAGTTGCGCCGGATCGAGGACCTGGTGAACCGGGAGATCCGCGGCAACCATCCGGTGGAGACCCGGCTGATGAAATACGACGAGGCCATCAAGCGCGGCGCCATGGCCCTGTTCGGCGAGAAATACGGCGACGAGGTGCGGGTGGTGGCAATGGGGGACTTCTCCACCGAGCTGTGCGGCGGTACCCACGTCAGGCACAGCGGCGACATCGGGCTGTTCAAGATCGTGACCGAGTCCGGGGTGGCGGCGGGCATCCGCCGCATCGAGGCGGTGACCGGTCCGGCGGCCCTGGCCCTGGTGCAGGAGCAGCAACGCCAGTTGCACGAAATCGCCGCGGCCCTCAAGGCCCAGCCCCATGAGATCGGGCAGAAGCTGGCCCAGATCATGGACAATGTCAAGGGCCTGGAAAAGGAGCTGTCCCGGCTCAAGTCCAAGCTGGCCAGTTCCCAGGGGGACGAACTGGTGGCCGGGGCGGTGGAGGTGGCCGGGGTGAAGGTGCTGGCCGCGGCCGTCGAGGGCGCGGATGCCAAGGCCCTGCGGGAGGCGGTGGACCAGATCAAGGACAAGCTCAGGAGCTGCGCCGTGGTGCTGGCGGCGGTGGAGGGTGGCAAGGTCACCCTCATCGCCGGCGTGACCCAGGACCTCACCGCCCGGGTCAAGGCCGGCGAGTTGGTCAATTTTGTCGCCCAGCAGGTGGGTGGCAAGGGCGGCGGCCGTCCGGACATGGCCCAGGCCGGCGGCACCGAGCCCGCCAAGCTGCCCCAGGCCCTGGCCGCCGTGGCCCAGTGGGTGGGCGGCAAGCTGGAATAACGCCCGGTTTTAACCTTTTCTGACCTTGGCCGCGACCGTGCTCCGCGGTCGGCGTGCGTTCCGGGCCGGACCCGGGTCACGCCGCCGTTTCCCGCCCAAACCGGCCGTAGCGCAAGGGGAGGGGGGCAGGACCAGCAGGTTCAAAACGGTGGATGTCACCAGCCCGCCGAGAATGACGATCGCCATCGGCGATTTCATTGCTGGGCGCGCCGCTGTACATTGCCAGCGGCAAAAGGCCCGCTGGGATCTGTGCGGGGCACTCAGCAATGAGAGTTCCTGCCGCGATGGCGCACCGCCCGATACTTATCTCTCCCCTGGCAGGGGTTGGTATGCATAGCGCACAAGATCGACGGCGTGATCTGTAGCGATATGGACGGTTCCCGCGATCACAAGGGTCGCAAGCATGAGTGCCGCCAGCCGCCCGGGCTTAAGCTTTTCATGGGATTGATATTCGTAGGCCATGGCCAACGCCGCGACCCATGCCACCCCGAAACTCAGGCCGCCGAGCACGTCGGACAGCCAGTGTGCACCCAGATACAGCCGGGAGAAAGCGATCAGCGCAATCAGTAGCGCCGCTGCGAGTGCGAACACCTTGCGCAGGCGGAGTTGCTCGCCGCGGCATAGCAGGAATGCCAGGAATCCGTAGGCGACGATGCTCAAGGTGGCATGACCGCTGGGAAAGGAAAACTGTTCGACTCCGCCGTAGAACGGACCGGGCCGCGGCCGATGCAGGGTCAGCTTGAGCACCTTGACCAGGGCCTCCGCCACGCCTATTGCAGCGAGCCAATACGCTGCGGTATGCCAGAGGCGATGGGCGATGAACCACGCCAAGGCGACCAGGACCACCGGCAGCAATACCTGGACGTCCCCCAGCTCCGTGATCGCGACCATCAGGCTATCCGCTGCCGGAGTTCGCAGTTTCTGCAGGAGGCCGTAGACGATGGCATCTGCTTCCACCAGCGGGTCGTGGCTTACCACATCCTCCAATACCCCGAAGAACAGCCAGGCACCGCCGAGAATGAGAAGCGCGGCCCAGACGAGGAACCATTTCGGGCTTTCCCGGCTGATCAGCCAAGCCAGGATCTCCCTCCACTGAAAGCGCCGGCCCCTCGCCAGCTCAGGACTTGCGCGGGCCGCTGCTTGGGAACTCCTGTGTAAAGCAGCGCCGGCGGCTGTTGCAATGCCGACAACGGCAAACCATGCCCCAGCCGGCAATAGTTCCAGTGCAAAGAATGCCCGTAGCGGCGGCATGGCCAGAACCGTTGCAAACGCGGCCAGCATGGCGCCGACAAGAAGCAGGCGAGCCGGTCTGAGGGGCCTGACCAGCATGGCGAGTATCCACGAAGCTATGGAGAACAGGACAACTGTTGCGGCAGTGCGTGCCTCGCCGACGCTTCCCGCGAGATAGTCGTTAACGAGGGCGTAGGCGGCAAAAGTGGCAACCGCTGCGAAGAATCCAGCAGGTACCGCGAAGCGGAGGACACGTTCGACGAAACCGGGACGGGTCCGCTCCGCATTACGTTCGAAGGAGAGGAAGAAGGCTGGAATGCCGATCGTGAGAGAACCGACCAGGGTCAGATGGCGAGGCAGGAAGGGAAAAGTGACATCCGCAATACCTACGGCGAAAGCGAGAAGCATGGCGTAGACGGTTTTCGTCAGGAAAAGCACAGCCAGCCGTTCGACGTTGCCGATCACCCGGCGGCCCTCGGCGACGACAAAGGGAAGGTTCGCAAACCGGTTGTCGAGCAGGACAAGTTGCGAGACCGCGCGCGCAGCCCCGGTTCCGGCGCCCATGGCTATGCCGACGTCGGCCTGTTTGAGCGCGAGGATGTCGTTTATGCCATCCCCCACCATGGCGACCACGTGGCCCCTCGCCTGGAGCGCCGCGATGATCGACCGCTTGTCTTGCGGTGATGCCCTGCCAAATACCGAGCGTGTTTCCACGAGTTCGGAGAGCGCCGCCGGATTCTCCGGCAACTGCCGCGCATCTACAGGCGCGGCGGCGTCCGCCACGCCGACTTTCATCGCCACCTGGCTTACCGTGCCGGGATGATCTCCCGAAATCACTTTTACCGTGATGCCTTGCTCGGCGAAATACCGCAGTGTTTCGGCTGTGTCGGCACGGACCCGTTCGGCCAGCAGCACGAGTGCGACCGGAACAAGGCCGGGGGGCAGGCGATCCGGGGCAAGTTCGCCGTCCGTGCTGGCGAGGAGAAGGACGCGCCGCCCCGCCTGGGCGTGTTTCTCTGCACGGGCCCGCACGGTTTCGCTTCCCGGGATATTGGCCAGGAGCACCTCGGGGGCGCCGAGAACCCAGGCACCCAGTTCGTCAAGCGTTGCGCCGCTCCATTTGCGAACCGACGAGAACGGCACCAGGCCGGTGGAAACAACGCCACGCGCGTTGGGATAGGCGCGTCCGATTGCCCGCAAGGTGGCATTCGGATTGGGGTCGACTGCCGCGAGTGCCGACAGCGCGTTTAGCGCGCCGGAACGGGCCGCCAGCAGCTCGACGTGCTCGACCTCGGGCTCCCGCTCGGTCAGGGTGCCGGTCTTGTCGAGGCAAATCACGTCGACCCTCGCCAGGGTCTCGGTCGCCGGGAGGTCCTGGACGAGCGTCTTCCGGCGCGCCAATCGAATCGCCCCCAGGGCGAGCGCCGCGCTGGTCAGCAGCACCAGGCCCTCGGGCACCATGGCAACCACGCCGGCGGCGGAAAAAAGCAGCGCGCCGGCCAGATGCGCCTGTGCGATGATCTGACTCCCAAAAAGGAGCAGGGCTGTCGGGACAATCGCCCATGTGACGTAGCGGAGCATCCGGTTGATCCCGGCGCGCAGCTCGGAGTGCGCCAGGGTGAAGTGCCTGGCCTCCCTGGCGAGGTTGTGGGCGTAGGCAGCCGATCCGACCCGTGTTGCCCGGTAGCGCCCGTTCCCGGCAATCGCAAAACTTCCCGAGAGCACTGTCTCGCCCGCCCCTTTGGGCACTGGTTCGGCTTCGCCACTGAGAAGGGACTCGTCCACCTCCAGACTGTTGGCTGAAAGCAGGACGCCGTCCACCAGAATCTGATTGCCGGGGGCCAGATCGAGAACGTCATCCAGGACGATCTCCGTTGCCGGCACTTCGATGATGCGCCCCGAGCGAACCACGCATGCCTTGGACTGGCTAAGCAGCGCGAGGCGGTCCAGCGTCCGTTTTGCCCGCAGTTCCTGAATGATCCCGATCAGGGAATTGATGACGAGAACACCGCCGAACAACGCGTCCTGCCATGGCCCCACCGCGAGGATGGCGACGAATAGCGAACCCAGGAGCGCGTTGAAGCGGGTCAGGACATTTGCGCGAACAATCTCCCATCCCGACCGGCTCGTGGGTTCCAACACCCGGTTGTCCTCGCCGCTTTCGAGGCGCGTCCGTACTTCCGCGTCACTCAGGCCATCAAAGCTATTCGGCATGGCTGCATCCTTGAGTCAGCTAGGCCAGCCCAGCGCAATGGGCTGCGCCAACACCCCAAGCGCAATCCGCGCCTTCGAGCGCTGGGCGGGTCAATACATGATGCCTGGATCGTCCGTCTTTTTCTCAAAGCGCCCGAAGCGCAATGCCAACGTGGGTAGCACCAGCAGATTTAAAATAGTCGACGTAATCAGCCCGCCCAGAATAACAGCCGCCATCGGACCCTCGATCTCGTTGCCGGGCGCACCGCTGGTCAATGCCAGCGGCAGCAGTCCCAGCGCGGTGACCAGCGCCGTCATCAGGATCGGCGACAGGCGCTCCGCAGCGCCGCGTATCGCTGCATCCTTGCCCCACGCCACGCCTTCCACCTCGACCAAATGACAGTAGTGCGAGATCAACATGATGGCGTTGCGCAAGGTAATGCCGAACAGGGTGACGAAGCCCACCAGCGAGCCGATCGACAGCACCCCGCCGGTGACGAGCACCATGACCACCCCCCCGGCCAGCGCGAACGGCAGATTGGCGAACACCAGGATGGCCGAGCGCACGCCGCCCAGCGCCATGTACAACAGTAATGCCACGCCTGCGGCGGCCAGTGCCGAATGCAGCAGCAGATCGCGCTGGGCGCGCGCCTGCTCCGGTGCATCGCCGGCGTAGACCAGATAAGTACCGCGCGGCAGGGTGACCTGAGCCGCGATCCGTTTTTTCACCGCCGTGACGAAACTCGACAGCGCACGTCCCTTGACGTCTGCGGTCACGACTTGCAGGCGTTGCGCGTCGTCGTGCAGGATCAGATAGCGCCCGTCGGTCTGGGTAATGTCCACCACGTCCCGGAGTTGCACCATGCGGCCGTCCGGCGTCTTCAACGGCAGCTCACCCACCTGCGCCGGGCTTTGCCGCAGGCGTGGCGCCAACACCACCGCCACATCGAATACGCGGTTACCCTCGTACACCTCGCCTACCAGCGTGCCGGCGTAGGCGGTTTCAAGCGTACTCAGGGCGTCAACCGGGGCGATGCCGAGCCGCGACAAGGAGCTGTCGCGCAGATGGATGACCAATTGCGGGCTGCCTGTCGGCGCCTGTACCTGCACCGCGCCAGCACCCGGTACGCTGCGTATCGCGGCGGCGACCTCTCCGGCCTTGCGGTCGAGTACGTCGAGGTCGTTGCCATAGACATTCACCACCACTGGCGCGATATAGCCCGAAATCGTTTCGTGGATGCGCTCGGTAAGAAAGGTGTTGACCGAGAAGCTCGCGCCCACGAAGGGCACAACGGCGCTACGGATGGCATTCAATACGCGCTGTTGTCCGGCGCCGGAAAGAGGTGTTAAGTCCACCTCGAATTCACTCGAAAATGCGCCTGCCGGATCCGACACCTGGGTGGCTCGCCCCGCACGCTGGGCTACCGAACGTATCCCCGGAATGCGGCTGAGCGTCGCGCTGACACGCTGCCCCAGCGCGAGCGACTGGGCCAGTGAAGTGCCGGGTGCCATTTTCATGTGGACGATGAAATGCCCCTCGCGCAAGGTGGGCAGGAAGCTGCCTTGCATGAACGGCAGCACGGCAAACACTGCGCCGCACAGTAACACCACAATCAGAATCGCTGCGCCTGCGCGCTGATCGATGCCGGCAAGCAGGCGGGTATAGCGCGCCTTGAGCCATTGGCTCAAGGGCGGTTCTTTTGCCTCTGCCGCACGGCGCGCCAGTAGCGCATAGGAAAGCGCCGGGGTAAGCGTCAGCGCCACCACCAGCGAGGCCATGATGGCGGCGATATAGGCGAGCGCCAGCGGACCGAACAAGCTGCCGGCGACGCCGGACAGCGTCAATACCGGCACGAATACCAGTGCCACGATGAAGGTGGCGTAGATCACCGCACCGCGTACTTCGAGCGAGGCATTCAGCACTACTTGTGCCGCATTCAATGGAGCCTGCAGCAGCCGGTTTTCACGCAGGCGCCGGAAAATATTTTCCACATCGACGATGGCGTCATCCACCACCTCGCCGATGGCGATGGCGAGTCCGCCCAGCGTCATGGTATTGAGGCCGATGCCGAAGCGGTTGAGCACGATCACCGCAGTCAGCAGCGAAAGCGGAATCGCGGTGGCCGAAATGACCGCGGCGCGCGCATTGAACAGAAACAGGAACAGCACCACCAGCACCAGCGCGGCGCCGATCAGCAGGGCGGTGCGCAGGTGGCTGATCGCGGTTTCGATGAAGTTGGCCGGGCGGAACAGGTCGGGATACAGCGTCACGCCCTCGGCAGTGAGGGCGGGTTTGAGCTGGGCGAGGCGTTGTTCCAGCGCACGGGTCACGGCCAGGGTATTCGCGCCGTACTGTTCCTCGACCACCAGCATCACCCCCGGCTGGCCCCCGATCGAGGCCGCGCCCACTGCGGGGGCGGGCGCCACCGTCACATTCGCCACGTCCGCCAGGTGCAGGGTGGCGCCACCCTGATTGCGCAGTACCACTGCGCCCAGCGCCGCGGCGGAGATGGGTTGCCCGGTGGTTTCCAGCGTGATGCGCTGGTTGTTGTTTTCGATGATGCCGGCGCCGCGCACCGCGGTTGCCCGTTTTGCCGCATTGACCACGTCCTGGATAGCCAGGCCGTAGCGCACCAGCTTGTCGGGAGCGATCTGGATCTGCAACTGCTTCACCTCGCCGCCGAACACGGAAATGCCCGCCACCCCGCCCACGGACAGAAGTTGCGGTTTGACGCTCCAGTCGGCGAGGGTGCGCAGTTCCATCAGCGAACGCGACTTCGAGGTCAGGCCCACGCTCAGCACCACGCTGGTGGAAGAAGCCAAGGGCAGCAAGGCCGGCGCCTTCACGCCCTGAGGAAGCGTACCGGCAGTGCCGCCCATTTGCTCTGCCACGGCCTGCCGGGCCCGGTAGATATCGGTGTTCGCCGTGAAAGTCAGGGTGATCATGGACAGCCCCTGAAACGACTTGGAACGCATGGTCTTGATCCCGGTCAGGCCGGCCAGCCGGTTCTCCAGGGGTTGGGTGACCAGTACTTCCACCTGGGCGGGTGACAAGCCCGGCGCTTCGGTCTGCACCTGTACCTGGGGTGGCGCGAATTCCGGGAACACATCCAGCCGCGCATGGCTGAGGGCGAACAGGCCATACCCCGCCAGCAGCATTGCCAAGGCGATGACGACGCCGCGAAAGCGGATGGCAAAGCCAACGATGGGGGTCAGCATGCGGGGAAATCCATTGGATATGTTCGTGCGTTAATCATCGTCATCGCCGCCTGCGCTCGGGCTACCTGCTTGCGGTTTCGGCTGGAATTCCTGCGAGAACAGCAGGGCTGCGCCCTTTACCACCACGCGTCCGCCACCGTGCCACTGCGCGACAAACCAGCCGCCGGGAGCGGGCGTATCGACAACAATTTCGTGCCGGACGTAATTCGTATCGTCGCTCTGCACATAGACCCACGGTCGGTTGGCGTACCAGACCACGGCCGAGTTCGGGATCGTTACGCCCTCTTGAGCTTGGCCGGCGGGCAGGAAGGCATTGATGCGCATGCCGGTGCGCAATCCGCCGCGCGGCGCCTGGTAGAAATAAGTTGGGCTCTGGATGACCGGATCGGCCACCGGCGAAGGCGATACGAGGCGTGCCTGGATCTCGCCGCCGCCGGTTCCGGGCAGGCCGATGCGGATCGTTGGCGGTGGCGAACCCGTCGCCCCGCTCTGTGGCAATGCGACCGACAGCAAAGCCTCCTGTCCGGAATTCAGCGCATCCAGTTGCGGCGAGCGTGCGGCGAGTGCCCAGTTCACCAGCACGTCGCCCCAACGGCTGCGCGCCGCGTCACGGGCAGCCGAAAATGCGGCCTGGGCGGATTCCATGCGCGCACGGTCTGCTTCCCAAGTGGCGTGCGCCGCCTCCGTCACCTTGTCTGAGACAGTGTGATCCTGACTGTTGAGCAGAGCCAGGCGCCGATATTCGCGCTCCGAGGCTATGGCCTGGGCGCGAGCTGCGTCGGTCTGCACTTGCGCCGAGCGCAACTGTCCGCGTAGCTCCAGCAACGGCCCCGGATCCAGCACGCTGCCATACTCGCTGGTTTGCGGCTGATAGCGGGTCAACGCCAGGGCCCGCACTTCAATACCGCTCGCTGTCTGTTGCTGCAGGCCGATCGCTACCGTGCCTGGGCTCGCCGCGGCGCTTCGCTCGGCGTCCCCGGTGGGCGCGGGGATGGTGGAGGCGCTGCGTGTCCAAATAAGCGCTGCGGCAATGATTACCGCGGCGACAAGAGTCACGAGGATGGCGCGCTTGTGCTTCATGGCTGTAATCCTTGGTTGGCAGGCGCGTCGCGCCCGGGAGCGGGCAGGGTGACGTCGCTGACTTCGATTGCGCCGTCCAGCGGGCGCTCGACGGCATCTTCCAGCGCGCCGAGTGCGCGCTGCGCCTGGATCGCTGCGGCCAGGCGGCTATTTTCGCTGGTCAGCGTTTGCAGGCGCGCTGCCTCCAGCACGACTCGATCGGTGTAGCCTGCCCGGAACTGGCGCTGCACGGATCGGGTGTGGGACTGCTGTGCGCTGGTGAGCGTCTGCGCGGCATCCAGCGCTGCCAGCGCCGCCCGGTAGTCGGCCAGCGCGTGCTCTATCTGCCCGATCACCTTGGCCTGCAACGCAGTGAATTGGGCTGCCGCCACCTCGCGCCGTGCCTTGGCCTGCGCGATCTGACCCTGGTTCTGGTTGAACAGCGGCAGCGTCAGGCCGATCCCCAGCGACCATTTGTTCGCACCCTGATCCCACTGGTAGCCGGGGCCAATTTGCAGATCGGGGTACTGCCGCGCAACTTCCAGTTGCAGCGCGGACTGGCTCGCCGCGTACCGGGCAAGCGCCGCCAGCAGATCGGCGCGGTTGGCCAGCGCTGCGCGGCGCACCGCCTGCGCAGGAATTTGTGCCACACCCGGCGGACGATTGAGTGTGTCAAAGGAAAAATTTACGGCATCCAGCGCCGACACCGGTATTCCCACTGCCGCGGCCAGCGCCACCCGCGCTGTAGCGGCCCGGCCACGCGCCTGACGCAATTGCAGGCGGGCATCGGCCAGCGCGGTCTGCGCAGCCTCCACCTCGGGCAGCGCCGCCTCGCCGACCGCGAGGCGGCGCTGCAGGGCGTCAAGCAGATATTCGCGCAGATCCAGCGTTTGTTTCAGGATGGCTTTTTCTCGAAGCGCGGCATCGTAGTCAAGCATGCGGCTGCGTACACGGCTTCTCACCTGCCAGGCCACCTCGGCCAGATGGAAGCGTGCAGCATCACGTTGATAGACTGCCTGTGTCTCCCGGTAGCCGCGCCGTCCGGCGGTTTCGATCGGGAAGTTGAGCACCCAGCCCAGAATCCAGGGCGACATCCCGGCGACCGCATCGGCGTTGTAGGCCGGCGTGAAATTCAGACTCGGATTGGGCCATTGCCGCGCAGTCAGCACGCCCGCCTCGGCCGCGTCTTGCTGCGCACGCGCCACGTCCAGATCGGGGTGGAAGTACAGCGCCGCCAGCGTCAGCATGTCGAAATCCCAGGTGCGGGACGGACCGGCCGGTAATGTGCGAGGGCGATGTGCCGCCACATAATCCTTAAGGCCGGGGGCGGCGAGAGAACGGGATTCGAAGCCGGCGGCAGTGGCTTGCGGTGGCAGCGGTTGAGGCTCGTAGCTCGCGCAAGCGGCAAGCGCTGCCGTCAGCAGGCATAAAATCACCGTGTTCCGTCTAATGTGAACCATTTGCACAGTGGTTAAAAACGCAAGTAAAACCGCGGTAGGCGGCAAAAAGAAATACGCATCGCTTACGATAATCCTAGGAGCCTGTCGGACTTAAAGGAAATCGGCTGCAAATCCGCCTGACCGGTCCATATTTCGCCGCTTTTTTGGTCAATAGAACAACTATTGACCTGCAAAATCGACAAAATCTGTCCTCGACCAGCCGAATTTTGCGAGCAGCCGCTACGCGGCTTGCCTGCCTGACCCGCTTCGCTTCGATTCTTCAAGTCCGACAGGCTCCTAGAAACG
>JAJZUU010000024.1 GCA_021848325.1 Pseudomonadota bacterium
TCGCCCATCAGCACCGGCACGGGGACGGCAAATACCGGTTCCGGGCAGATCGACGCCGGGGTGGTGCTGGACACCACGAGCGCGGGATCGGGTGCGGCGGCCTTTGCCCAGCCCAGCGGCGGCGCGCTCACCCCCCCGCTGCTCATCCGGTTTACCAGTCCGACCACCTACGACATCCTGGATAACACCAACCCGGCGGCGCCGGTTCCTTTGGTGCCCGCCGCCACCGGCCAGTCCTACAACCCGGCAACCGGGACGGTGGTTTCCTACCCGGTGGGTGCCGCCAATCCCGCCTACCAGGTAACCATCACCGGGCAGCCGCAGGCCAACGATACCTTCACGGTCGACTACAACACCACCGGGGTGAGCGACAACCGCAACGCACTTGCGCTGGCCGGGATGCAGTCGAAGCTCACTCTGGTCAACGGCACCGCCAGCTACGAAGGGGCCTACAGCACGCTGGTGAGCCAGATCGGAAACCAGACGCGGGGGATCCAGGTGAACGCCCAGGCCCAGGCCGTGGTACTCCAGCAGAGCCAGACGGCCCAGCAATCGGTTTCGGGCGTCAATCTGGACGAAGAGGCCTCCAACCTGATCCGCTACCAACAGGCCTATCAGGCGGCCGGCAAGATGATACAGGTCGCCAGTACCCTGTTCGACACGCTGCTGAACATCAAGTAGGGAGAAGACACCATGCGCATCAGCTCCAGCCTCATGTTTTCCTTGGGCATAAACAGCATAGAGAAACTCCAGAGCAGCATGATGAACACCCAGCAGCAGTTGTCTTCCGGGAACCGCATACTCACGCCTGCGGACGATCCGGTTGCCGCGGCAAGGGTGCTGGACGTTTCCCAATCCCTTTCGGCGAATGGGCAGTATGGAACGAATACGAATTCCGCCAGCAGCGCCTTGAATCTGGAAGACAGCGTGCTGGCAAGCGTGAGCCAGACTATCCAAAACATCCAGACGCAGGTGGTCAACGCCGGAAACGGCTCGCTCACCGACGCCGATCGTCAGTCGCTGGCCGCGAATGTGACGGGACAATTGCAGCAACTGCTGGGACTGGCCAACACCCGGGACGGTAGCGGGCAGTATCTCTTCTCCGGCTATAAAGGCACTACCCAGCCTTTCGTCGAGACGGCCACCGGGGCGCAATATTCGGGAGACCAGGGGCAGCGCCTGGTGCAAATCGATTCCTCGCGCCAGATACCGGTGAGCGACTCCGGCCACGACGTGTTCGAACGGGTCAAGACCGGGAACGGCGTGTTCGTGACGGCCGCGGCTAGCGCCAATACCGGAACGGGGATCGTCAGCCAGGGCACGGTGGTCGACCAATCCAAATGGAACGCGCCCGGCAACAGCAAGAACTACAGCGTGGTGTTTGCCGTCGACAACACCGGGTCGGTGCCGGTGACCACCTACGATATCGTCGACAACAGCACCGGCAAGTCCATGATTACCGGAAACCCCTCCGCGGCCGCCGCCAGCGCGACCGGTGGCCCGGAATTTCCCCGAACCTACACGTCCGGGAATGCGATCCAGTTCAAACAGCTCGCCACCGACCCGGGGCCGCTGCCCCCGGCCTGGGACCTGGGCGTCTCGCTGACCGTTTCCGGCGCGCCGGCGGGCAGCCCGCCGGTCGGCGTGTCGCCCCCGCCGGGCGCGGACACGTTTACCGTCCAGGCGAGCACCAACCAAAGTCTGTTCACCACCATCAAGCAGGTCATCGGCGCCCTGCAGACGCCCCAGAGCAACGCCACGGACACCGCCGCGTTCAACAATAACCTGAATACGGCCATCAACAACCTGAGCAACGCCCTGGACAATGTGCTGACGGTGCGCGGCGGTCTCGGGGCCAGGCTCAACGAAGTGGATTCGGTCCAGACCAACGGGCAAACCCTGAATCAGAACTACACCCAGCAACTGTCCAATCTGCAGGACGTGGATTACGCCAAGGCCATCAGCGATCTAAGCAGCCAGCAAATGCAACTGCAAGCGGCGCAGAAATCCTACCTGCAGGTCACCGGGCTATCGTTGTTCAATTACATCACTCCGTAGTGGCGGCCAATAGGTTTGGCAGCGCATCAAGGCCGCTGTAATTGATGGAATAGGTGGTCTTCTCGCGCACCACCGGCTTGGCGTGATAGGCGATGCTGATCCCCGCCTCCGCCAGCATGGCCAGGTCGTTGGCGCCGTCGCCCATGCCGATGACCTGCTCCCGCGACAGGCCGAGCTGCGCACGCACCCGGTGGAGCGCGTCGGCCTTGCCCCGGGCATCCAGTATCTTTCCCAGCACCCTTCCCGTCAGTTTTCCGTTGGTGATTTCCAGCGTGTTGGATGCGGTGAAATCCAGATCGAGGCCCTGTTTCAGGCGCTCGGTAAAGAACGTAAAGCCGCCGGAGACCAGCAGGATCCTGATGCCGTGGGCCTTGAGGGCGGCGAGCATCCGATCCGCCCCCGGGCTCAGCCTCAGGCGCTCGTCGTAGACCCGCTGCAAGGACTCCTGTTCCAGGCCCTTCAGCAAGGCCACGCGGCGGGTGAGGCTTTCGGCGAAGTCGATCTCGCCGCGCATGGCGCTGGCGGTGATTTGCGCGACCTCGGGCTTGACACCCACCATGTCGGCGATTTCGTCGATGCATTCGATGGTGATCAGGGTGGAGTCCATGTCCGTCACCAGCAGGCCGAATTGGTCCAGGGAGCGGCCCTGGGCAACGAAGCCGTAATCCAGCCTGGCGTTCTCGCAGTAGGCGCGCACCTCCGCCTCGCGGCCCCGGGAAGCGCCGCGCAGCCGGAATGCGTGGGCGGAGACGGGCTCGATATGCGCGGCGCTGGTCAGTTCGGCCAGCGCTTCGGCGTCTTTGGGTTGTATTGCCGGTCCTTGGATGACGAGATTCATTATTATTCCTTGATAACGGTGCAAGCGCGCTCTACGCCAATTCCTTGAGCAACGCCTTGACGGTGTTCACCCGGTCGAATACCTTGGGGATCTTGGTCTCGATCTTGAGCCGGTCCGGGCCGTGCAGCTTGTAGTTCGGCTTCTGCTGAATGAGCTGGATGATCTTCACCGGGTCGATGGGCGGGTTGGGGACGAACTGCATGCGGATCCCCTCGCTGCTGGCATCGATGCGGGAGACCCCCAGCGGTTTGCACGAGATGCGCAGCCGGTGGCATTCCAGCAGCACCCTGGCGGCCTCCGGCAGCAGCCCGAAACGATCCACCAGTTCCTCGTGCAGCCGGTCCAGATCTTCATCACGCGCGCAGTTGGCGAGCCGCTTGTACAGCACCAGCCGCTCGTGGATATCGCCGCAATAGTCGCCCGGGAGCAGGGCGGGGACATGCAGGTTGATCTCCGTGGTGACCCCCAGGGGCTGCGCCATGTCCGGTTCCTCGCCTTGCTTGAGGGAGTTCACCGCCGAGGTCAGCATCTCGGTGTAGAGGTTGAACCCGATCTCCTGCATTTCGCCACTTTGCGACTCCCCCAGCACCTCGCCGGCGCCCCGGATTTCCAGGTCGTGCATGGCGAGATAGAAACCCGCGCCCAGTTCCTCCATCAGTTGAATCGCCTCCAGCCGCTTCTTTGCCTGGGCGGTCAGGGCCTCTTCGGGCGGGGTGAGCAGATAGGCGTAGGCCTGGTGGTGGGAGCGTCCCACCCGGCCCCGCAACTGGTGCAATTGCGCCAGGCCGAAGCGGTCGGCCCGGTTGATGATGATGGTGTTGGCGCTGGGAATGTCGATGCCGGTCTCGATGATGGTGGTGCACAGCAGGAGGTTGAAGCGCTGCTGGTAGAAATCCCGCATCACGTGCTCCAGATCCCGCTCCCGCATCTGCCCGTGGGCCACCGCGATGCGCGCCTCGGGCAGCAGGGCGGCGAGCTTGTCCCCCATGTTGTGGATGGTCTCGATCTCGTTGTGCAGGAAGTATACCTGCCCGCCCCGCTTGAGCTCCCGCAGCACCGCCTCGCGCACGATACCTTCGCTGTAGCCGCTGACGAAGGTCTTGATGGCGAGCCGCCGCTGCGGCGCGGTGGCGATGACGGAGAAATCCCGCAGCCCCTCCAGCGCCATGGCCAGGGTGCGGGGGATCGGGGTGGCGGTCAGGGTCAGCACGTCCACCTCGGCGCGCAGTGCCTTGAAGCGCTCCTTCTGGCGCACCCCGAAGCGGTGCTCCTCGTCGATGATGACCAGGCCCAGGTTGGCGAATTTCACGTCCTTCTGAATCAGCTTGTGGGTGCCGATGACGATGTCGATCTTGCCCGCTTTGAGGCCCGCCAGGGCCTCGGCCTGCTCCTTGGCGGAGCGGAAGCGGGACAGTTCGGCGATCTTCAGCGGCCAGTCGGCGAAGCGGTCCGAGAAGTTCTGGAAATGCTGTTCCGCCAGCAGGGTGGTGGGCACCAGCACAGCCACCTGGCGTCCGTCCATGACGGCGACGAAGGCGGCGCGCAGGGCCACTTCGGTCTTGCCGAAGCCCACGTCGCCGCAAATCAGGCGGTCCATGGGGCGCCCGCTCAGCATATCGTCCAGCACTGCCTGGATGGCCGCGGCCTGGTCCGGGGTCTCCTCGAACCCGAAGTCGGCGGCGAAGGCCTCGTAATCGTGGGGTTTGAGGGCGAATTGATGGCCCTGGCGCGCGGCGCGCTGGGCATACAGGTTGAGCAGCTCGGCGGCGGTGTCGCGCACCTGTTTCATGGCGCGGCGCTTGGCCTTTTCCCATTGGCCGCTGCCCAGCTTGTGCAGCGGCGCGGCCTCCGGGGCGCCGCCGCTATAGCGGCTGATCAGGTGCAGTTGGGAGACGGGCACGTAGAGCTTGTCGCCGCCGGCGTATTCCAGGTGCAGGAACTCGGTGTCCCCTTCGCCCAGGTCCATGGTCACCAGGCCCAGGTAGCGGCCGATGCCGTGCTCCTCGTGCACCACCGGGTCCCCCGCCTTGACCTCCGACAGATCGCGCAGCATGCCTTCTGCCGGCGTCCGGCGCTCGGCCTCGCGCGCGCCGCGCCGCTTGGCCTGGGCGGCGTACAACTCATTCTCGGTGACCAACGCCACGCCTTCCCCGGGCAGGATGAACCCGCCGTTGAGAGGGCCCACGCCCAGCAGGAAACGTTCCGGACGTTCCTGAAACTGTCGGAAGTCCTCGCACGGCACGGGTCTGAGGCCGTATTCGGCCAGGTATTGGGACAAGGTTTCCCGTCGCCCCAGGGTCTCCGCCAGCAGCAGCACGCGGCCGTCGAACCCCTCCACGAACGCCTTCAGCCGTTCCACCGGATTGATGGCCCGGCGGTCCACCTGGACCCCGGGCAAGGATGCCGTGGCGCAGGAAAACACGTCCTTGGAGTCGGTGCGGGTCTCGTCCGCCAGCAGCTCCACGCGCGGGTAGGGCTTGACGGCGGCGAGAAAGGCGTCCGTCGCCACGAACAGTTCCTGGGGCGGCAACAGCGGGCGGTCCCGGTCGCCGCGCAACAGATCGTAACGGGACTGGGTGTCGCGCCAAAAGCCCTGCGCCGCGTTCTCCAGGGAATGGTGCAGGCAAAGGGTGGCGCTTGCAGGTAGGTAGTCGAACAGGGTGGCGGTGTGTTCGAAGAACAGGGGCAGGTAGTACTCCACCCCGCTCGGCGCCAGGCCGTTGCTCACGTCCTTGTACAGCCGGCTCTTGGAGGGGTCTCCCTCGAACCGCGCGCGAAAGTTCTGGCGGAAACGGCTGATGCCTTTTTCGTCCAGGGGAAATTCCCGCGCCGGCAGCAGCCGGATTTCCTTCACCGGGTAGATGCTGCGCTGGGTGTCCACGTCGAAGGTGCGGAGGGTCTCCACCTCGTTGTCGAACAAGTCGAGCCGGTAGGGGACCGCGCTGCCCATGGGGAACAGGTCGATCAGGCCGCCGCGGATGGAGTATTCCCCGGGGCTTAGCACCTGGCTTGCATGGGTGTAGCCGGCCAGGGTAAGCTGGCCGCGCAGCGCCTCCACGTCCAGGGTCTGGCCTTGGCGCAGGAAAAACGTGTAGGCGGCCAGAAACTCCGCCGGTGGCAGCCGGTAGAGCGCGGTGGTGGCCGGGACGAGGGCCACGTCGCACGCATTTTGCTTGATCTGGTGCAGGGTCGCCAGCCGCTCGGAGACCAGGTCGGGGTGGGGGGAAAGGTTGTCGTAGGGCAGGGTTTCCCAGTCCGGCAACAGGCTGACCGTCAGTTCGGGCGCGAAATAGGGGATTTCATCCCGCAGCCGCTGGGCGTGCCAGGCGGTCTCCGTGACGACGACCAGCGGTCTTGCCGCGCGCGCCAGTTGGGCCAAGGCAAGCGCATCGCCGGAGCCGCGCAGGTTGGTGTAGCGTTTGCGCAGACCGGGCTTGGGGTGGGATTGGCTGAATAACATCGGGAACAAGATCAAAAACAGAAAATTATAGCGGCTCCGGGTTAAAAAATCAGTTTACTACGTTGCCTGGTGTCCCTTGCAAAATATGCCGTTGGACCTAGACTGAGAAATGTCTGTTCTTACCCTCGGGGGAATCATGCTTTTCCGCGATCGCCAGGAAGCCGCCCAGCGCCTGTCCGAGAAGCTGGCCCACTACAAGGGAAAAAATCCCCTGGTGCTGGCCATTCCCCGCGGTGCGGTGTCCATGGCCAAGCACATCGCAGTTGCCCTGGATGGCGAATTCGACGTAGTGCTGGTGCGCAAGCTGCGGGCCCCGTTCAATCCGGAATTCGCCATCGGCTCGGTGGACGAAACGGGGTGGACCTACGTGGCGGACTATGCGGCCTCCGCGGGCGGGAGCAAGGAATATCTCGAATCGGAGAAACAGACGCAATTGGAGACCATGCGCCGCCGCCGCGCCCAGTATACCCCGGTGCGGCCCCCTATCGATCCGGCGGGGCGCATCGTGGTGGTGGTGGACGACGGGCTGGCCACCGGCGCCACCATGATCTCGGCCCTGCACGCCCTGCGCGCAAAGAACCCCGCCCGGCTGATTTGCGCCGTGCCGGTGTCTCCGCCGGACACGCTGGAGAAGGTGGCCCCGTACGCGGACGAAGTGGTGTGCATCGAGACGCCGCAATACTTCTATGCGGTAGGGCAATTCTATGCCGACTTCCCCCAGGTGGAGGACGAGGAGGTCATCGCGCTGTTGCGGGAGGGGGCGCAGAAGCCCCCGGCTTCCTTGCCCCAGTCCCTTCGCCCAGATAACGGGTGAACCAGGCGGCCGCGTGCCGCGCCACCTGCTCCAGGGTGCCGGGTTCCTCGAACAGGTGGGTGGCGCCGGGCACGATCAGCAGTTCCCGCGGGCAGTCCATTTGCGCCTGTGCCTGCCGGTTGAGCTGGATCACCACATCGTCCAGGCCGCCCACCAGCAGCAGGGTTGGGCACCGGACCTTGCCCAGGGCCTCGCTGCCGGCCAGATCGGGACGCCCCCCGCGGGACACCACCGCCGCGATCTCCGCGACCCGTGCCGCCGCTTGCAGTGCCGCCGCGGCACCGGTGCTGGCCCCGAAATAGCCGATGGGAAGGTCCCCGGCATGCTCGCTGTCCTTGAGCCAGTCGGTCGCTGCCAGCAGGCGGCGGGTGAGCAGGGGGATGTCGAAGCGAGTTTCGTAATTCATGTCCTCCTCCCGGGTCAGGAGGTCCATCAGCAAGGTCCCCACCCCGGCGTCCCGCAGCACGCCGGCGACGTAGTTGTTGCGGGGGCTATGGCGGCTGCTGCCGCTGCCATGGGCGAACAGTACCACGCCGCGCGCGCCTTCGGGCAGTTGCAGCATGCCTTCCAGGCTCACGCTGTCCGCAGGGATGCGCACCAGTTGATCGAGTTTGGCCGTGGTCATCATTCGTCTCCCGTGGTTGCCGTGCTTTCGCTGTCCCCAAGGCACGCGGGTGCCTTACCCGCTGCCCCGGGGGAGATGGCCACCGGAATGCGCCGCCGCCCGAACTGGCCGGCGAATGCCTCGAAACGCCCGGCGACGGGCGTCCCGCAATCCGGGCAGCGGCCCTCCGGCGCCAGGCGGTATTTGACGATCTGGTGCCAGTCGCGCACGATCAGCGGCGCCTTGCAGCCGGGGCAATAGGTCGTCCCGCCTTCCGGATCGTAGACGTTTCCAGTATAGACGTAGCGGATGCCTTCCCCAAGCGCGATGCGGCGCGCCCGGTTGAGCGTCTCCGCCGGCGTGGCGGGCAGGCCTTCCATCCGGTAATCGGGATGGAAGGCCGTGAAATGGATCGGCACGTCCTCTCCCAGGTGGGCCGCGAGCCACCGGCTCAGGGCCGCGATTTCCCGGTCGGAGTCGTTTTCTCCGGGGATCAGCAGGGTGGTGATCTCCAGCCACACCCCGGTCTCGTGCTTCAGATAGGCCAGGGTGTCCAGCACAGGCTGCAGGTGCGAGCCGGTCAGCCGTACGTAAAATTCATCGGTGAAGGCCTTGAGATCGACGTTTGCCGCGTCCATTTTGGCGTAGAAGTCCCGCCGCGCCTGGTCGTGCATGTAACCCGCGGTCACCGCCACGGTCCGGATGTTGCGGGCATGGCAGGCGTCCGCCACGTCCATGGCGTATTCGGCGAAGATCACCGGGTCGTTGTAGGTGAAGGCCACGCTTTTGCAGCCGTGCCGCTCGGCGGTAATGGCGATGGCTTCCGGGGAGGCATGCTCCGTCAGCCGGTCCATGTCTTTGGACTTGCTGATGTCCCAGTTCTGGCAAAATTTGCACGCCAGGTTGCAGCCGGCGGTGCCGAAGGAAAGGACGCTGCTCCCGGGGTAGAAATGGTTGAGGGGCTTTTTCTCGATGGGATCGATGCAAAATCCGGATGAGCGGCCGTAGGTGGTCAAGACCATCCGGTCGCCGACGCGCTGGCGCACGAAGCAGGCACCGCGCTGGCCCTCCCTGAGCATACAGTCGCGCGGGCACAGGTCGCACTGGATGCGTCCGTCCTCGGCAAAATGCCAGTAGCGGGCAGGGTAGTCGGACTCGTTCATGGCGTTCTCGAGGAGCGGGGTTCGCCCCATCGCTGCGTGGGTAGGCCCCGTCAAATATTCCCTGGGGGAAGGTCGCTCTCCCTCCACTTGTTCACGCTGTAGCGGAAAAGCTCCACCCCCTGGGCCCAGAAATCGGGGGGCAGGCCGGCCTTGCGTTTCAGGTGGGCCATGAATGCCTCCGGCTGCGGAAGCTGTTCCCATACCTGGGGCAGGAAGGTGCTGCGCCGGTGGCCGTAGCTGAACACCACCCCGTCCACCCCCGGGCGCAGTTGGGCCAGGGCGGTCCCTTCGTCGGCGGAGGCCATTCGCTCCATGGCCGACAACAGGGAAACCTCAAGTTCGGTATAGGCCAGTTCCCTGTCCCCAAGCGGGGCAAATCGCGGGTCCCGCAGCGCCGCGGCGACGGCGTTGGCCTTCACGTCCGAAAGCAGCGGGCGATAGGGCTCCAGGGTGCCGATGCAGCCCCGCAACGTCCCCTGCTGGGTCAGGGTGACAAAACAGGCGCCCGGTTCCTGAAGCCAGGGCAGGTCCTCCCGCGCGGGCAGGGGGCTGCCCAGGGCCTCGGAGATGGCCGCGCGGGCGATGGCCAATAGAATGCCTCCCGGTTCAGCGGGCATCGGCGGGTTCCTCATAAAAGGCGAAGGCCGCATAGCCGACCACGCGCTCGCGGTCGCCGGCGGTGTCGCCCGAGTTGCGCAGGTCCAGCAGCCGGGGGCTGAGGCCGTGGCGCTTGGCCGCCAGCAGCAAGCCGTTGACCGGCGTTCCGCCACAGGCCTGCTGGTGGCCGATGGGGCCGCGCAGATCCAGGATCGATTGAGCGGTGACGGCATCCAGCTTGCGCGCCGCCTCGTAGGGCAGGAAATGGGACAGATCGGAGCTGACCACGATCAAGGTCTCAGCGCCCCCCCACAGCCGGTCCAGCACCTCGGCCACCTCCTCGGGGGAGGCGTCCCCCACGGCCAACGGGAGCAGGCGGAAGTCCGCCAGCAGCGTCTGCAGAAAGGGCAGTTGCACTTCCAGGGAGTGCTCCCAGGCATGGGCCGGGGCGCTTTCCACCACTTGCGGCAGGGCGGAAATCAGGGCCGCCGCCTCGTGATCGACGGGGATGGCCCCCAGCGGGGTTACAAATGCGTCGGCATCGGGCAGGGCCAGCCCGCGCACCGGCACACGGTGCACCGGACCCAGCAACACCACGCGCCGGATGGCCTCGCGTGCCTTCCCCAGCAGTGCATAAGCGCTGGCGGCGACGGGCCCGGAGTAGACATAACCGGCATGGGGCACGATGAGCGCCTTGGGCGGGGCGGCCTGAAGCACGGGGGCGGCATCCCGCAGCAGGGCGTTCACGGCACTTGCCAGGGCATCCATTTGCGCCGGGTAAAAAGCGCCTGCCACGGCGGCTGGGCGGATCTGGGTCATGGCTGGACCTCCAACTCCAGTTTAGGACAAAATGGGGGCTGCGGCGGTGAAATCAAGGCGCATCGCCGTTCCGCTTCAGTGCGGTCCGCAGGCGGTTGCTTGCGGAAGGCGGCGCAATGCCTACATAATTCGATCTTTTTGTACCATAGGCTGCGTATGCCCGACTATCTTGCCTTGATTCCCGCCGCCGGCCACGGCGCGCGCATGGGGATGGATACGCCCAAGCAATACCTGACGCTGCTGGGAAAACCGATGATTTACCACGCCCTCAGGCGCTTGTGCGAAAGCGACGTCAAGCGGGTCTATGTGGTACTGGCGCCTGATGACGTCTACTGGCTGCGGCACGATTGGGACGCCTTCTCGCCTAAACTCCGGGCCCTGTTCTGCGGCGGCGAGACCCGGGCGCAAAGCGTGCTGAACGGGCTCAGGGCGATTCAGCACGAGGTGTACCCTCAGGACTGGATACTGGTGCACGATGCGGCACGTCCTTGCCTGAGCCGATATCACCTGACAAAGCTGCTGCAAGAGGTGGCCGACGACGAGGTGGGAGGGCTGCTCGCGGTACCGGTGGCGGATACCCTCAAGCGCGCCGACCCGGACCGGCGGGTCGTTCAGACCGAGCGCAGGGAGGGCTTGTGGCAGGCACAGACGCCGCAGATGTTCCGCTACGGCCTGCTGACGAGGGCGCTTCAGGTCCTGGAAGGCGAAGCCCCGACGGATGAGTCCCGGGCGGTGGAAAACCTGGGTTTGCGCCCGAAGCTGGTGGCGAGCGATCAGCGCAACCTGAAAGTGACCTACCCTCAGGACTTGGAACTGGCGGAGCTGATTCTGCGGAGCGAGCGGTAACCCCGGGGCCGCCTGTGTTTTCATGGGTGTTTCGCTTTCGGGCCGAGGGAGGGCCGCGTGGCCGGAACTGAAGAAATGGATGAGACGATGCGGGTTGGACACGGATTCGACGTCCACGGGCTGGTTGCCGGGCGCAAGCTGATTATCGGCGGGGTGGAAATTCCCTATCATCTGGGTCTGGCCGGATACTCCGACGCGGACGTGCTGCTGCACGCCATTTGCGACGCGCTGCTCGGGGCAGCCGCGTTGGGCGACATCGGCATCCATTTCCCCGACAGCGACCCTCGCTACAAAGGGGCCGACAGCCGGGAACTGCTGCGCGAGGTGGCGCGCCTGGTGGGCGAGGGCGGCTACCGCGTGAGCAACGTCGACGCCACGGTAATCACCCAAGCGCCAAGGCTGGCGCCCTATATCGCCGCCATGCGGGACAATATCGCCGCGGATCTGCACCTGCCGCTGGACGGTATCAACGTGAAGGCCACCACCACCGAGAGATTGGGTTTTACCGGGCGGGGTGAGGGAATCGCGGCGGAAGCGGTGTGCCTCGTCAGGAGGCGGTAGGCTCATGGGTAATAGGGGGCAGGGCAATCCAGAGGTCCCGGCGGGAGGGGAGGGGGCCCATAGCCTGCGGCTCTTTTTCGCCCTGTGGCCCAACGTCCGCGTCCAGGCCGGGCTGGACCACGCCGCGGAGCGGCTGGAGGCGCTCTGCGGCGGGCGCAGGACCCCGACGGAAAAGATTCACCTCACCCTCACGTTCTTGGGAGAGATGGAAGCGACGCGCCTCGACGCCCTGCGTTCGGCTGCGGCAGAAGTGAAGGGCCCGGCCTTCGACCTGAATTTCAGCAAGTTGGGGTGGTGGCGCCACAACCGGGTGGCGTGGGCGGCGCCGGAGGAGGTCCCGCCGGCGCTGGCGTTGTTGGTGAACAAGCTGCGTTCCGCCTTGCGGCAGGCCGGGTTCCCGTTCGACCAAAAGGCCTGCCTGCCCCACGCCACCCTGCTCAGAAAGGCGAACTGCCGGGATCTGGCCGCCCTGTCAGAGCCCATCCCGTGGCGCGTCGACGAGTTCGTGCTGGTGCGCTCGCGGCTCGACAGGAGCGGGTCGGAATACGAGATTGTCGGCCGTTGGCCGCTCACGGCCGATTAGCGTGAAAAGCGCCCTCCTGCTTCTCCTCCTCGGGGAAAGGCGGAAGGGGCTAAAGGTAGATGCAATGCTCCAGGTGCCCGGAGAGTTCCTTCTCGCTGGCCCTGGTATAGTCCTTCTCGATGCTTTCGCTGAGCATGCCCCGCAACTGCGGGCTCAGCCGGCCGTTCAGCATGCCGATAAAGGGCGAGGAGGCCACCATGATAAGCCTGCCATAGCTGTTGCTGCCACGGCCCTGCTCCAGTTCCTTGACCAGCTCCAGGGCGAAGCGTTCCGCCTCGTGCTGCTTGGGATCGGTGGCCGGCACGAAGGCGCCGTGCCCGTTGCCGTGGCCCTGGTTGTGCCCGGGGCGGTCGGAGACCAGGTCCAGACCCTTCCCCCGGCTCTCCGGGTGATCGAATTCCTTGATCAATTGCAGCCCTTTTTTGGGCCCCTGATTAGCGTACAAGCGTGCGCTGCTGGCATTTGCGACGAGTATCCAAGTGGTGCTCATGATTCCCCGTAAGGCGGTGACTTAAAGGACGTGCAATTTTTTGTCGTTAATATAAGCGTAACACCTTTTTGACAGGCGTCAAGCTCGCGGCACAGTGCACTTTTGTCAGCGGTAGTGCCTTTGCGGGGCGGATGCGATGTCAGCGCTCCAGCGCGCCTCCCAGCCGGATCAGGTCAGGCTCGGTAAACGAGGTTGCCTTGAGCACGATCCCTTTCTGGTAGTGAGGATAGTGTTTCAGCGTGGATCTGCTGTAGGCCGGGTCGTAGTGCCGCTCCAGCAGTTCCCCCACCAGTTCATCCCAATGCCCTCCCTGTGCCAGAGATTTCCAGCGTCCGATCAGTTCGCGTCCGTGCAGCCCGGCGAGGCAGTCGAGTTTCTGGTGGAGGGTCTCCGGATTCTCGAGGAAATGCGCGTATTCCTCCTTCAGCAACTGGATGCGCAGGGCGGATTCCATTTCCAGGCGGACGCATTGCCCTTGCCACATGGCGGCGATCAAGGCCTCCGCAACCCGCACGTTCCCGATCTTTTTGCTTTCCGCTTCCACATATACCGGCCGGCCCGGGTCGAACTGCCGGAGTTTCCACCATACCAGGCTGTCGAACATCTTCTGCGACGGCTGCCGGGCATCGGGAACGTCGCCCAGCACCGACCCCCGGTGCGCCGCCAGCTCTTCCAGGTCCAGCACCTGTGCGCCGAGCCGCGCCAAGGCCTGTAGCAGGCGGCTCTTGGCCGATCCGGTCGGCCCACACACCACGCGAAACGAATGGCGGCCTGGCAGTGCTTCCAGTTCCGCCAGAACGGCCCGGCGATAGCCCTTGTAGCCTCCTTCCAGTTGGCCGGGGCGCCAGCCGATCTGGCCCAGTACCTGCACCATGGAGCCGCTGCGGCTGCCGCCGCGCCAACAGTAGACCAGGGGCCGCCAACCCTTGGGTTTTTGGGAGAGATGGGTTTCCAGGTGGCGGGCGATGTTGCGCGAGACCAGGGCGGCCCCGATCTTCTTGGCCTCGAAGGAGGAGGTCCGGACGTAGACGGTGCCCACCCGGGCGCGCTCTTCGTCGTCCAGTACGGGAAGATTCAACGCGCCGGGGATATGGTCTTCGCGGTACTCGGAAGGGGACCGGACGTCGATGATCTCGTCAAAATCCGCGAGTTGTGCTAGGTTAACGCTGTTCGGCAACGGTGAATGCCCCCCATCGGTAGTGATCGTGAAGTCCGCCCCGGTTTGCCCGGGTGGCGTCAGGCGCCGGGTTGGAACGGCCCTTTAGATAATCAGTGAAATTATAATATGCAAGTCAAGTTGACGCAGTTCTCCCATGGCGGCGGCTGCGGGTGCAAGATCGCCCCCGCCGCGCTCAGTGAAATCCTGTCCAAGTCCCCTGTGCGCTTTGCCCATCCCGATCTCCTGGTGGGGAGCGAATCCAGCGACGACGCCGCCGTATATCGCCTGAACGACAGTCAGGCCATCGTCGCCACCACCGATTTTTTCATGCCCATCGTCGACGATCCCGTCGATTTCGGGCGTATCGCCGCCACCAACGCCCTGTCGGACATCTATGCCATGGGGGCGTCCCCGATCATGGCGCTGGCCATCGTAGGCATGCCCATCGACAAGCTCCCTACCGAGACCATCCAGGGCATTCTGGCCGGTGGCGAGGCGGTGTGCGCGGCGGCGGGCATACCCATCGCCGGCGGGCATTCCATTGACGCGCCTGAGCCCATCTACGGCTTGGTGGCCCTGGGCATGGTGCATCCCGACAAGGTCAAGCGCAACGACCGGGCCCAATCCGGCGATGTGCTGATCCTGGGCAAAGGGCTGGGGATCGGCATCATGAGCGCGGCGCTCAAGAAGGGCGAGCTTTCCGGGGAAGGTTACCGGCAAATGCTGCAAAGCACCACCCAGCTCAATACGCCCGGCTCGGTCCTGGCGGATTTGCCGGGGGTGCATGCCATGACGGACGTCACCGGCTTTGCGCTGCTCGGGCACTTGCTGGAGATTTGCCGCGGCTCGCGGCTGGGGGCGGAAATCGAGTTTGCCAGGCTTCCTATCCTGCCCACCGTGCGGGAACTGGCCCAGCAGGATTACGCGCCGGGTGCCGCGGCCCGGAACTGGGACAGCTATGGTCACGAGGTGGTTTTGCCCGATGGCATGCCGCAATGGCAGAAGAACCTGCTGTGCGATCCGCAAACCAGCGGCGGGCTGTTGATCGCGTGCGCGCCGGACGCCGCAAACGAGGTGCTGGAGACGTTCCACCGCCAGGGTTTTGCCTACGCCTGCGTCATCGGTGAAATGGCGCCCGCCCCGGTGAAGGTCGGGGTGAGGTAGTGCTTCGGGCTGGGGATGCCGCGTCTTGTCTTGGATCAACGCTTGAACGGCTAGGAGCCTGTCGGACTTGAAGAATCGTAGCGAAAATTCGGCTGGGCGCGGGCAGATTTTGCCGGTTTTGCAGGTCAATAGTCGTTCTATTGACCAAAAAAGCGGTGAAATATGCACCGGCCAGACGGATTTGCAGCCGATTTCCTTTAAGTCCGACAGGCTCCTAGGAAGAGATCGGCTGGCTGGCGTATTCTTCCGGCGAGGGATCACCCCGGCGTCGCCCGGGAGAGCGCCGGCGCTCTCCCGTGATCGGCGGGGGCAGCTTGTCTTTGGCCGGGTTTCTTCTCGAGTGGAGCCGCCGCTCCGCCGGGATGAATTCCACATCGTAGCCGGGAACTGCCGTCTTGTCGCCCATGGTGATCCTCCATTGCGTCGGATAGCCGTCCAGCCAGTGCCAGGAGTGCTGCGAATGGCCCTGGTTCTAAGCGGAAAATCGAAGTTTTTCTATCATAGTCGAAATGCGCGGATAAGGTTAGCCCTGAGCGGACATTTGGAATGAACAAATTGTAATTCAGGGGTATGCCGGGCGGGCTAGAATTGTCCGTTAAATCAGACGGGTGGTGCACATGAAGTTTCTTGTGGTGGAAGATGACGCGGCGGCGGCCGATTCCCTCAAGAAAGGGTTGAGCGGTTTCGGCTACGAAGTCGATGTGGCCTTGGACGGCGATCAGGGGCTGCAAATGGTTCGGTCCCGGGATTACGACCTGTGGGTGATCGACGTCATGCTGCCCGGCGTGGACGGTTTGTCCATGCTCAAGTCGCTACGGGAAGGGGGACGCCATACCCCGGCGCTGATCCTGAGCGCGCGGGGCGAGGTGGACGACCGGGTGGCCGGCCTGCGGGCGGGCGGGGACGACTATATCGTCAAGCCCTACGCCTTTTCCGAGCTTCAGGCACGGATCGAGGCGCTATTGCGGCGTGCCCGCGCGTTCGACGCTGCGCCGGAAACGGTGCTGGAGGTGGGTGACCTGAGGATGGACCTGCTCAAACGCGCTGTGACCCGGGCCGGGCAGGAGATCTTCCTCAAGCCCAGGGAATTCCGGCTGCTGGAATTCCTGATGCGCCACGCGGGGCAGGTGGTTACCCGGACCATGCTGCTGGAAAACGTATGGGACCTATATTTTGATCCGCAGACCAACGTGGTGGACGTCCACATCAGCCGGCTCCGCTTCAAGATAGACAAATACTTCGAAAGTCCGCTGCTGCACACGGTGCGCGGATCTGGCTACGTCCTCCGGGCGCACGGGTGAATGTTCTGACCGCCCCTGTGCGCCTGGTCCTGGGGTTCCTGGCCCTCTACATCCTGGCGTCCGTCCTGATTTTCGGTTATCTGTACAGCCAGCTCTCCGCCGCCCTGATCACGCAGATCGACAAGGCGTTGCTCGATCAGCAGAGGCTGCTGGTGATGCGGTACCATGATTACGGCCGAGCGGGGCTGCGGCGCGCCATTGAGAACCAAATCGCCAGCCGCGGGAGGGGCGAATGGGCCTACCGCATCGTGGACGCCGAGGGCAAGGTCGCGTTCGAGGCGGGCGGCCTGGTTCTGCCGCAGACCGTTCCGGGCAAGGGGGTGCGGGATGTGGAGGTCGATCGGGTCGGCCCTTCGCCGGGCAAACGGCGTGCCCGGGTACTGAGTTTTGCCCTGCCGGGCGGGCCGAAGGTGTTCATCGGCATCGACACGCGCCAGGCGGGCGAACTCATGCAGGGATTCCGGCATGCCTTCATGAGGACCGGGATACTGGTCGTGCTGCTCGGGGCGGCGGCCAGCCTATGGTTTGCGCGGCGCTTCCAAGGCCGCATCGAGGCCTTCAGCCAACTGGCAAGACGGATCGTGAAGTCGGGGGACCTGTCCAGCCGCATGCCGGTGCAGGGAAACGACGAGTTCGCCACCCTGGCGCTTAACGTGAACGCCATGCTGGAACGCATCGAGCGGCTGGTTCAGGGCATCCGTCAGGTAAGCGACAATATCGCCCACGACCTGCGCAGCCCCCTGACGCGATTGCGCGCGGACGTGGAGGTGGCGTTGCAACAGAACGACCCGGCCACGGACCGAGCCACCCTGGAACGGGTGCTTTCCGAACTGGGAGGGATGCAGACCATCTTCAATTCGCTGTTGTCCCTGGGCCAGGCGGAGGCGGGGGGCATGCGCCTCAAGCGGAAACGCCTCGACCTGTCCGCCTTCCTCGCCGAGATGGTCGATCTCTACTCCCCCAGCGCGGAAGAGCGGGAACTGGAACTGGCAGGCGAGATTGCTCCCGGCCTCGCAGTGTTCGGCGACAGGCAGCTATTGGCCCAGGCATTGTCCAACCTGCTGGATAATGCCCTGAAGTACGTACCCGCGGGCGGCACGATCCTGCTGCGCGCCGCCCGCGCCGGAAGCGCGGTGGAGATCCTCCTGGAGGACAGCGGCCCGGGTATCGCCCCCGAGATGCGGGAAAAGATCTTCGAACGCTTCACCCGCATCGACCCCAGCCGCACCCTCCCCGGCACCGGCTTGGGGCTGGCGCTGGTCAAGGCGTTCGTGGAACTGCACGGCGGCAGCGTCCGGGCGGCGGAGAGCGCGCTTGGGGGGGCCGCGTTCAAGGTCGAACTGCCTGCGGCGTAGCGGGGGATGCGGGACGCTCAACGGGATTCGGTAACCCGGCCCCGCGCGTCTTTCGCCCGCGAATGGGCGGCGTCCGCCAGCATCGGCTCCAGGTAGCGCCAGATATTGGCCAGGACCACGACTTGGGCCGCGGCATTGGGGTGGATGCCGTCCGCCTGAAACAGCCCCCGCTTGTTGGCTATCCCCTGTAGCATGAAGGGCACCAGGGGGAGGCGATCACGCCGGGCCAGACCCGTGTAGACATCGTGGAACTTTTCCGTATAGGCTGTGCCGTAATTCGGGGGCAGGCGCATTCCCACCAGCAACACCTTGGCGCGGTGCCTGCGGCATGCCTCTACGATCCCCTCCAGATTGGCGCGAGTCGCCTCGATGGGCAGCCCGCGCAAGCCGTCGTTGCCCCCCAGTTCGACAATGACGATGGCGGGGCGGTGGGCGTCCAGGGTCTGCTGGATGCGGTACAGGCCGCCTTGGGTGGTCTCGCCGCTGATGCTGGCATTGACCACACGGTAGGCCGGCTTGCGCAGCGCCAGGCGCTGCTTCAACAGATCGACCCAGCCTGTCCCTTGCGCAAGGCCATAGCCGGCGGACAGGCTGTCGCCGTAGACCAGGACCACCGGCGCGCCGTGGGCGGCGGCGGAAACCGACAAGGCAAGCACGATGACGACTCTGGCTAACATGACGGATGCTTCCAAAAGGCCTATTGTGCAGGCGGCGGGCCTGACCAAGCAAGTGGAGAGCCAAGGCCGGCCGCTGGTCATCCTGCGTGAGGTGGACCTGCGCGTGGATGCCGGGGAATCGGTTGCCATCCTGGGTGCTTCGGGGTCGGGGAAATCCACCCTGCTCGGGCTTCTGGCCGGCCTGGACCACCCCAGCGCGGGAAAGGTGTGGATCGACGGGACGGACCTGTTCGCCCTGAATGAGGACGGCAGGGCGGCCTTGCGGGCGAGGATGATCGGTTTCGTGTTCCAGGCGTTTCACCTCCTGCCCGCCCTTACCGCACTGGAAAACGTCATGCTGCCCCTGGAGCTGGCCGGGGCCCTGGAGGCGCGCCAGCGGGCACGCGCCGTTATGGAACGGGTGGGGCTGGGCGGGCGCACCGGCCATTACCCCGCCCAGCTTTCCGGCGGCGAGCAGCAGCGGGTCGCCATTGCCCGTGCCTTTGCCTCCCATCCCAAGCTGCTGCTCGCCGACGAACCCACCGGCAATCTGGATAGCGGGACGGGCGCGAGGATCATCGATCTGCTGTTCGAACTCAACCGGGAACAAGGGACCACCCTGCTGCTGGTCACCCACGACGGGGAACTGGCAAGCCGCTGCAGCCGCCGTCTGAAGCTCGCGGCCGGGGTGCTGGAAGACGAGCTGGCGCCGCAGGAAGAGGCCGGGCTTAACGTGCGACGCCGACCCCCCGTCGCCGCAGCGGACCGCGCCCGATGAATGCCTGGAGGCTTTCCCTGCGCCTGCTGCGCCGCGAGTGGCGCGCGGGGGAATTGCGCGTGCTGCTGCTGGCGGTGATGGTGGCGGTGGCCGGCCTCACCACGGTGGGGTTTTTCACGGACCGGGTGCGCCAGGCCCTGGACCGGCAGGCGGGCCAGTTGCTGGGGGCGGACTTGGTGATTGCATCCGACCATCCCCTTCCGCCCGGCTACCGCGAGGCGGCGGCGAAGTTCGGCCTCCGGCTGGCGCGGACCGTAAGCTTTCCCAGCATGGCGCTGTACGGGGAGCGTACCCGGTTGGCGGAAGTCAAGGCGGTCAGCCCGGGCTATCCCCTGCGCGGGCGGCTGCAGGTGAGCGACGGGCCGGCCGCACCGGAGCGCGACGCCGCGGGAATCCCCCAGCCGGGGACGGTTTGGCTGGAGCGACGCCTGCTCGATCAACTGGCCCTCAAGGTGGGCGATCAACTGGTTTTGGGAAACGCGCGCCTCACGGTGGCCGCAGTGCTGACCCGGGAACCTGACCGGAGCGGCAATTTCTTCAGCATCGCCCCGCGTCTGATGATGAATTGGGACGACCTGGCGCGCACCGGGTTGATTCAGCCCGCCAGCCGCGTTCACTACCGCCTGCTGCTGGCGGGGCCGGTGCGGGCCGGCGCCGCCTTCCGCGCATGGGCGCAGCCCCGTCTGGGGCGGGGGGAAAGGCTGGAGGGGGTGGAGGATGCGCGGCCGGAAGTCCGCGCTGCGCTGGATCGCGGCCAGGTCTACCTGGGGCTGGCCGCGCTGGTGAGCGCGGTGCTGGCGGGGGTTGCCGTGGCCCTCGGCGCGCGGCGGTTCATGCAGCGCCACCTGGATAGCTGCGCCCTGATGCGCTGCTTTGGCGCAAGCCAGGGGCTCATTTTCCGTCTCTATCTCTACCAGTTCCTATGGCTCGGGTTGGCGGCCAGCCTGCTGGGCAGCATCCTGGGATACCTGGCACAGAACGTGCTCGCCTACTGGCTCGCGCCGCTGTTCGCGGCCGGGTTGCCGCAGCCGGCGCTGTCCGGCCTCCCGCGGGGCGTGTTGGCCGGCATGGCGCTGCTGCTGAGTTTCAGTCTGCCGCCGTTGCTGCGTCTCAGCTCGGTGCCCACCCTCAGGGTGTTACGCCGGGAACTGGGGCCGCCGCGGCGCCTCGGAGGAGCGAGCTATGTCCTGGGGTTCGCGGTGGTGGGCGGCCTGCTGTTGTGGCAGGCGGGGGATATCCGGCTCGGCGCCTATGCGCTGGCGGGGCTGGGAGGGACGATGTTTCTCGCCGCCGCGGCCGCTTGGGGGCTGATCCGGCTGCTGGCCTATTTCCGCGGCGGCGGCGCCTGGTTCTACGGCTTGGCCAACGTGAGCCGCCGCAAGTGGGGCAGCGTGGTGCAGATCGTGGGTTTCGCCCTGGGTGTCATGGCGCTATTGTTGCTGACCCTGGTGCGGGGCGATCTGATGGAGAGCTGGCGCAACACGCTGCCGCCCGACGCGCCGAACCGCTTCGTCATCAACGTTCAGCCGGATCAGTTGGCCCCTCTCAGGCGGTTTTTCTCCCTGCAGCGCCGCCCTGTCCCGGCGTTTTTCCCCATGGTGCGGGGAAGGCTGGTGGCCGTCAACGGCCGGCCGGTAGTGGCGGCCGGCTATGCGGACGAAAGGGCGCGGCGCCTGGTGGAAAGGGAATTCAACCTGTCCTGGGCGAGCCGCCCCCGGCGCGACAATCAGATCGTGGCCGGGCGCTGGTGGGGCGATTCGGACCGGGGCCGGCCGCTGCTGTCGGTGGAGCAGGGCGTTGCCCGCACCCTCGGCATCAGGCTGGGCGACCGGCTCACCTACGACGTCGCCGGCACGCGCTTTACGGCCAAGGTGGCGAATCTGCGCAAGGTGGACTGGGATTCGTTCCAGGTGAATTTTTTCGTGGTCGCCGCCCCCGGTCTGCTGGAGGGTTATCCCGCCAGCTACGTCACCAGCTTCTACCTGCCGCCGGGTAAGGGCGCCCTTCTCAATCAAATGGTTGAGGCGTTCCCCAACCTCACCGTCATCGACGTGGCCGCCATCATGTCCCAGGTGCGCGCCGTCATGGACCGGGTGGCGGGGGCCATGGAGTTCGTGTTTCTGTTCACCCTGTTGGCCGGCCTGGGGGTGCTCTACGCCGCCATTGTCGCCACCCGGGACGAGCGGCTCTACGAGGCGGCGCTGCTGCGCACCCTTGGTGCGAGCCGGCGCCAACTGTTTGCGGGGCAACTGAGCGAGTTTGCGGTCATCGGGCTGCTGGCCGGCCTGGTGGCCGCCGCGGGGGCGAGCGGAGCGGGCTACCTGTTGAGCACCCGGGTCCTGAACCTGCCTTATGTATTCAACCCTTGGCTGTGGGGGCTGGGAGTCCCGGCGGCCGGGATTGGGGTGACCCTGGCCGGGCTGCTGGGCACCCGCAAGATCCTGGTTCGCCCGCCGCTGGAGACCTTGCGCGCCTAAACCTAGAAACGGCAGTCCGACTCGTAGCGGGCTCACCAAACGGGTGAACCCTGGAATTATGGAAAAGTAAATTAGAAGCACGATGTTAAAACCTCAATGGAGCGGTCAACTGCCATTTCTAGGATTATATGCCGGCTCCGGAGTTTCTCGCCAAGGACGAGGCATTCTGGTTCGGGCTGGCGCGCGACCTCCGGGGCGGACCTCCTGTGGTAGAATTCTTCGCTTTTGCGGAGGTCGCCATGAGGATCGGCACGCCATTGAGCCCTACGGCCACCCGGGTCATGCTGCTGGGCAGCGGGGAACTGGGCAAGGAGGTGATTATCGCCCTGCAGCGGCTGGGGGTGGAGGTGATCGCCGTGGACCGCTACCCCAATGCGCCGGGGCATCAGGTGGCGCACCGCGCCCATGTCGTCGACATGACCGACGGCGCGGCCCTGCGCCGCCTGATCGAGCAGGAGCGCCCCCACCTGGTGGTGCCGGAGATCGAGGCGATTGCCACGGAAATGTTGGTGGAGTTGGAGCGGGACGGCGTGGCCGAGGTGATTCCCACGGCCCGGGCGGCGCGGCTCACCATGAACCGGGAGGGCATCCGGCGCCTGGCCGCCGAGACCCTGGGGCTGCCGGTTTCGCCCTATGCCTTCGCGGAAAGCCTGGAGGAATTGCAGGCCGCCATCGACGGCTCGATCGGCTATCCCTGCGTGGTAAAGCCGGTCATGTCCTCCTCCGGCAAGGGGCAATCCAAGGTGGATGGGCCCGGGGACGTGCAGGCCTCATGGGACTATGCCGGCAGCGGCGGCCGGGTGCGGAGGGGCAAGGTCATCGTCGAGGGGTTCATCGATTTCGATTACGAGATCACCCTGCTGACGGTGCGGGCGGTGGGGTCCTCCGGCCAGGTGGAGACCTATTTCTGCGCGCCCATCGGCCACCTGCAGGTCAATGGCGACTACGTGGAGAGCTGGCAGCCCCAGCCGATGAGTGCGGAGGCCCTGCGCCGGGCCCGGGAGATCGCCGGCAAGGTCACCGAGAACCTGGGCGGGCGCGGCATCTTCGGGGTGGAGCTGTTCGTGAAAGGGGACCGGATATGGTTCTCCGAGGTGAGCCCGCGGCCCCACGACACCGGGATGGTGACCATGGTGAGCCAGGCGCAGAACGAATTCGAACTGCACGCCAAGGCGATCCTCGGCCTGCCGGTGGACGTGTCCCTGCGCGCCCCCGGGGCGAGCGCCGTGATCTATGGCGGCATGGACGGCGAGGGCATCGCCTTCGCGGGGGTGGATCAGGCGTTGCGCGTGCCGCAAAGCGATCTGCGGCTGTTCGGCAAGCCGCTGGCCTTTCCCCGGCGGCGCATGGGCGTGGCCCTGGCCAACGGGACGGATACGGAGCAGGCGCGGCAGCGCGCCAAACTGGCGGCCAGCCGGGTCAAGCCCGTGAGGGGGTAGCATGGAAACACATTACGCCAGGGCGGGCGGCGAGCAGGCACTGCGGCGGCTGGTGGACCGGTTTTACGATCTCATGGACCAGGACCCGGACTATTACGGCATTCGCAAACTGCACCCTGGGGACCTCGCCTCATCCCGCGAGAAGTTGTTCATGTTCCTGTCCGGCTGGACCGGCGGCCCCAGTCTGTACACCGACAAGTTCGGCCATCCCAGGCTGCGCCAGCGCCACCTTCCCTTCGCCATCGGCGAGGCGGAGCGGGACCAGTGGATGGCGTGCATGACGCGGGCCATGGAAGAGGTGGGACTGGAGGAAGGCCTGCGTGCCGAACTCGGCCGCGCATTCCGGAAGACCGCCGATTTCATGCGCAACAAGGCCGGTTGACGGCCCGCGCCGCGACGTGACAAATAATTAATCCCGACACGCTGGACATGGCTCGCGCAAGCGGGATAATTGGGCCGTAGAATTCGGTTATGGAAAGGGGATCAAACATGAAGCGGGTCAATTGGATTGCACTGGTCCTGGCCTCCGGGCTGGCGCTGCCGGCGCTGGCCGGCGGCATAGACGGCGACGCGGTCATCGGCGGCGCCCTGGGTGGGGCCGCGGGTGCGGCCGTCGGCTCCGCCGTCGGGGGCAGGGACGGGGCGATCATCGGCGGGGCGATCGGGGGCGCCACCGGCACCGCCATCGCTACCGACGGCAAGCGCAGGGAGAGGCCCAGGGTGAAACGGGAAGTGGTCTACGAGGACGAGGGCGGCCGCTATCACCATGACAACGGCCGCCATCTGGGCCAGTATAAGCACAGGTACAGGCATAAGCATCACGACGACGATTGAACCTAGAAACGGCGGTTGACCGCTCCATTGAAGTTTTAACGACATGATTGTAATGTGGTTTTCAATGATTTCAGGATTTACCCATTTGGTGAGCCCGTCCAACTACCGTTTCTAGGTTGAATGTTGTACCGCCGCCACAACAATAAAGGCGCTCCGCGGAGCGCCTTTATTGTTGCCGGGATCTTTTCGCCCGGCCGCGGCTTACCGCGAAGGGCCGCGGCGGGCACCGAAGCCGGCACCCCCGGGGCGTCCCGTCCCCCCCGAAGGCAGGCCGCGCTCCCGCCTTCCCCCGCTGCCGCTGGAACTCCGACCGCCCTTGCCCGCGCCGAAGCGGCTATCCGCCCCCTGCCCGTGCCGTTTGCGGCTTGAAGCCGCATCGGGGCGCAGCGTGGTCTTGGGCTCCAGACCCGGGATTACGTGGCGCGAGATGTCCTGGCCGGTGAAATGCTCGATGCGCTTAAGGTTTGCCCAGTCCCGCGGCGAAGCGAACGAAACCGCGATTCCCGAGGCGCCGGCGCGGCCGGTGCGGCCGATGCGGTGCACGTAGTCCTCGGCGAATTTCGGCAGGTCGTAATTGATCACGTGGGTGATTCCGGCGACGTCGATGCCGCGCGCGGCCACGTCAGTGGCCACCAGCACCCGGATGGCCCCGCCGCGCAACCGAGTGAGGGTGCGGTTGCGCGCTCCCTGGGCCATGTCGCCGTGCAAAGCGGCGGCGGAGTGACCCTGGGCGTAGAGATTGTCCGCCAGGGTATCCGCGTCACGCTTGGTGGCGGTAAACACGATGGCCTGTTTGAGTTCCGTGTCGCTCAGCAGGTGCGCCAGCAGCCGGTTCTTGTGGGACAGATCGTCCACGCAATGCAGCCGCTGCTCGATGTTCTCGTGCTTGACATGCTGGCTGGTCATCTGCAGGCGCTTGGGGTCTTTCAGCAGGCGCTGCGCGAGCCGCGCTACCGTGCCCTCGAAGGTGGCGGAAAACATCAGGGTCTGGCGGGATGCCGGCGTGGCGGCGCAGATCTGCTCCACTGCTTCCAGGAAACCCATGTCCAGCATACGGTCGGCTTCGTCCAGGATGAGTATCTCCAGGCGCGACAGATCGATCCGTCCCCGCTCCAGGTGGTCGATCAGGCGGCCCGGGGTGGCCACCATGATGTCGATCGGGCGCGACAGCAGTTTGTTCTGCAGGGGATAGGGCATGCCGCCCAGAATGCTGACCACCTTGGCGCGCAGGTGTTTGCCGTAACGGGTGGCGGCATCGGTGACCTGCTGCGCCAGTTCCCGGGTGGGGGCGAGCACCAGCACGCGCGGACCGCGGCAGTTGGGCCGCACGTCCGTGGCCAGCCGCTGCAGCGCGGGCAGGATAAAGGCGGCGGTTTTGCCGGTGCCGGTCTGGGCCGAGGCCATTAGATCGCGGCCGGCCAGGACTTCCGGGATAGCCTGCTCCTGGATCGGCGTCGGCGTGGTGTAGCCGGCCTCGGACAGGGCCTGCAGCAAGGGTTGGGCAAGGGCAAGTTTTTCAAATGACACGTTCTGTTCCTCATGACAATAAAACGGCGCGCAGCCAGGGCGAGGCAGACAGACACGGGATTGGTCCGTGGCGGAAACAATAGCACTGCTGGCGCAAAAACATCGTCGCTAACCAGGAGTGTTACTGTCGTTCCAGAATGGATCCTGAAAGCGGTAGGGGGTCAGAGATCGATGGCCGCAAATCCCGATAGGGGGATTTGTGTGGTCCGATTGAGCGGATCAGGAGGGCCCGGATTCCGAAGTCGGTGACGGCATTATACGCGAACACCGGGAAAATGCAAAAGGTATGCGCCACCTGCATGGTAAAGCCCCCGTCGGTCGTTTCGGATACCACCAGCGCCTTGAAGGTTTGCGTAGCCACGGGATCGCCCTTTCGATTTTCACAGATAACGGGCGAGCAGGCCGTGGGCGATGTCCGTGTCGGCCGGAATCCGCACCACCCAGCCGCTGCCCGGGGCCTCCGCCAGGTCCTGTCCGTCCGGCCCCTGGATGCGCTCCAGGGTGAGCGAGCGATTGCCTGCGGGATGGATGATCTCCAGCCGGTCGCCCACCCGGAAGCGGTTCTTGACGACCACCTCGGCCGAGCCTCGCTCGAGGTCGTAGGCCACGATGTCGCCCACGTATTCGCTGCGCCGGCTCTCGGAGTGCCCCCGCAGATAGTTCTGGTGGTCCCGGGTGTGATGGCGCTGGTAGAAGCCGTCGGTGTAGCCCCGGTTGGCGAGGCCTTCCAGGTCTCCCAGCAGCGAGGTGTCGAACGGCTTGCCGGCCAGGGCGTCGTCGATCGCCCTGCGGTAGACCTGGGCGCTGCGCGCGACGTAGTAGGCGGACTTGGTGCGGCCCTCGATCTTGAGACAGTCGATCCCGATTCGCACCAGGCGCGCCACGTGCTCCACCGCCCGCAGGTCCTTGGAGTTCAGGATGTAGGTGCCGTGCTCGTCTTCCTCGATGGGCATCAACTCTCCGGGCCGCTCGCCTTCCTCCAGCAGATAGGCCTGCTGCGCCGGGCCCAGATCGCCGTTCGGGTCTTCCCGGGCCGGATGCACGCGGTACTCCCAGCGGCAGGAATTGGTGCAGGTGCCCTGGTTCGCGTCGCGATGGTTGAAGTAGCCGGACAGCAGGCAGCGGCCGGAATAGGCGATGCACAGTGCGCCGTGCACGAACACCTCCAGCTCCATGTCGGGGCAGGCTTGGCGGATCTCCTCGATCTCGTCCAGGGACAGCTCCCGGGACAGGATTACCCGGGCCAGCCCCAGGGACTGCCAGAATCGGACCGCCGCGTAGTTCATCGTGTTGGCTTGCACCGACAGGTGGATCGGGACCTGGGGCCAGAGCTCCCGCACCAGCATGATCAGGCCGGGGTCGGCCATGATCAAGCCGTCGGGCCGCAGGGCGACGACCGGCTCCAGGTCCGCGAGAAAGGTTTTCACCTTGGCATTGTGGGGCGTGAGGTTGCTGGTGACGTAGAACCTCTTGCCCAGGGCGCGGGCCTCCCGAATCCCCGCGGCCAACTGCTCCAGGCGGAATTCGTTGTTGCGGGCGCGCAGGCTGTAGCGGGGCTGGCCCGCATACACCGCGTCCGCCCCGAAAGCGAAGGCGTAGCGCATCTTTTCCAGGCTGCCGGCCGGCAGGAGAAGTTCAGGAGAGTTGCCCATGGTGGTAGAATTGGAACGAAGGCGCGGGCGCAAGCCGGCCCGCTTCGGAAGTAGGCATTAGACCCCAAAGCCCGCACAACATCAACATGCCCGACCCATCCTTCGTTCACCTCCGCCTGCACAGCGAGTATTCCGTCGTGGACGGCATCGTGCGCATTTCGGACGGGGTGCGCCGCGCCGCAGACGACGGCATGCCGGCCCTGGCGCTGACCGACCTGGGCAACCTGTTCGGCATGGTGAAGTTCTACCAGGCCGCCCGCGGCCGGGGGGTGAAGCCCATCATCGGCAGCGATGTGTGGATCGCCGACGGGAGCGACCGGGGCCGGCCGTCGCGGCTGCTGCTTTTGTGCCAGAACCGGCAGGGATATTTCCGGCTGTGCGAATTGCTGTCCCGGGCATACCGCAGCAACCAGCAGCGCGGGCGGGCCGAGATCGACAAGTCGTGGTTCGAGGAGGGTGGCGGCGAGGGGCTGATCGCCCTGTCCGGCGCACACCTGGGCGACATCGGCCGGGCCTTGTTGGCGGGCAATCCCGGCGAGGCGCAGGCCTTGGCCGAGCAATGGGGGCGGCTGTTCCCGCAGCGTTTCTATGTGGAGTTGCAGCGTCCCGAGGCGCCTTCCGCGGGCAGGATCGGCCAGGAAGCGGAGCACTGCGTACAGCGGGCATTGCGCCTGGCGGCGGCGCTCAAGCTCCCGGTGGTGGCGACCCACCCGGTGCAGTTCCTGGATCGCGACGACTTCAAGGCCCATGAGGCCCGGGTGTGTATCGCCGAAGGGGCGATGCTGGCGGACCAGCGTCGGCAGAAGGCGTTCACCCCGGAGCAGTACTTCAAGAGCCAGCGGGAAATGGCGGAACTGTTCGCGGACATCCCCGCGGCGCTGGCCAACAGCGTGGAGATCGCCAAGCGCTGCAACCTCACCGTGGAGCTCGGCAACAACAAGCTGCCCGCCTTCCCCACCCCGGGCGATGTCGGCCTCGACCAGTACATGCGCGACCAGGCGGCGGAGGGGCTGGAGCGGCGGCTGGCCACGCTCTATCCCGATCCCGCGGCCCGCGCGCAGCAGATCGAGCGGTACCGGAAGCAACTGGGTTTCGAAACCGACACCATCGTGCAGATGGGCTTTTCCGGCTACTTCCTGATCGTGGCGGACTTCATCAACTGGGCCAAGGAGAACGGCGTTCCGGTCGGTCCGGGGCGGGGCTCCGGGGCGGGCTCCCTGGTGGCGTACAGCCTGGGCATCACCGACCTGGACCCGCTGCGCTACGACCTGCTGTTCGAGCGCTTCCTCAACCCGGAGCGGGTGTCGATGCCGGACTTCGACGTGGACTTCTGTCAGGACGGGCGCGAGCGGGTGATCGAATACGTCAAGCAGAAGTACGGCGCCGACAGCGTGTCGCAGATCGCCACCTTCGGCACCATGGCGGCCAAGGCGGTGGTGCGCGACGTGGGGCGCGTGCTCGACCTGCCCTATAACTTCGTGGACCAGTTGGCCAAGCTCATCCCCAACGAGCTGGGCATCTCCCTGGCCGAGGCGCGCAAGAAGGAGCCCCAGATCGACCAGCGGGCGGAAAAGGAAGAAGAGGTCAAGGAACTGCTGGAGCTGGCGCAGCGCCTGGAAGGCCTGACCCGCAACGTGGGCATGCACGCGGGGGGGGTGCTGATCGCCCCCGGCAAGCTGACCGACTTCTGCCCCCTCTATTGTGCCCAGGGCTCGGCCGCCGCGGTGAGCCAGTTCGACAAGGACGACGTGGAGCAGATCGGCCTGGTGAAGTTTGACTTCCTGGGCCTGCGCACCCTCACCATCATTGACTGGGCGGTGCGTCGCGTCCGGGAAGGTAGCGCGGGAGAGGCCGTAAATTTCAACCTGGAACACATCCCCCTGGACGACCCGGCGAGCTACCGCCTGCTCAAGAGCTGCAATACCACCGCCGTGTTCCAGTTGGAATCCCGCGGCATGAAGGACCTTATCAACCGCCTGCAGCCGGACTGCTTCGACGACATCGTGGCGCTGGTGGCCCTGTTCCGTCCCGGCCCGCTGGGGTCGGGCATGGTGGACGACTTCATCAACCGCAAGCGCGGCAAGGCGCGGGTGGACTATCTGCACCCGAAACTGGAGGGGGTGCTGAAGCCCACCTACGGGGTCATCGTCTACCAGGAGCAGGTGATGCAGATCGCCCAGATCCTGGGCGGCTATTCCCTCGGCAGCGCCGACTTGCTGCGGCGCGCCATGGGCAAGAAGAAGGCAGAGGAGATGGCCAAGCACCGCAGCATCTTCGTCGGCGGTGCGACGGAGCGGGGGGTGGCCGCGAAACAGGCCGAGTACCTGTTCGACCTGATGGAGAAGTTCGCCGAATACGGCTTCAACAAGTCCCACTCCGCGGCCTATGCCCTGGTGGCCTACCAGACCGCCTACCTCAAGGCCCACTACCCCGCGGCGTTCATGGCCGCCACCCTGTCGGCGGACATGGACGACACCGACAAGGTGCACATCTTCTACCAGGACTGCCTGGCGAACGGCCTGGAGGTCCTGCCCCCGGACGTCAACACCAGCGAATACCGCTTCGTGCCGGTGGACGAGCGGCGCATCCGCTACGGCCTGGGCGGGATCAAGGGCACCGGCGAGGCGGCCATCGCGGAAATCGTTCAAGCCCGCAGCGGCGGCCCCTTCGCCGACCTGTTCGACTTCTGCCGCCGGGTGGACCGGCGGGTGGTCAACCGGAGGGTAATCGAGTCCCTGGTGCGCGCCGGCGCCTTCGACTCCCTGACGGACCACCGGGCGAGCCTGCTGGCCTCGGTGGGCGTGGCCATGGAGTACGCGGAGCAGCACCACCGCTGCGCCAACCAGAACAGCCTGTTCAATCTCCTGGACGACGGCCCCGACCAGCGCATCGGCCTGGTGGAAGCGGCGCCGTGGTCGGACAAGGAGCGCCTGCTCAACGAAAAGGCCAGCCTGGGGTTCTATTTCAGCGGCCATCTGTTCAGCGCCTACCGCGCGGAGGTGGGGGGTATCGTCAAGACCCGGCTCAAGGATCTGGCACCCCAGCAGCAGCCGGTCCTGCTGGCGGGGGTGGTGGGGGCCATCCGCACCCAGATGACCCGCCGCGGCAAGATGGCCTTCGTTTCCCTGGACGACGCCACGGCTCAGGTGGAGGTGGCGGTGTTCAGCGAATTGTTCGACGCCCACCGGGATATCCTGAAGGAAGATCAGCTATTGCTGGTGGAAGGGAAGGTCAGTCGCGATGACTACTCGGGCGGCCTCAGGATCGGCGCCGACCGCCTATACGACCTCGCCGCGGCGCGCACCCACTTCGCCAAGTCCATGCGTCTCGTCTGTGACGGCAAGGCCAGCACCGCCAAACTGATGGAACTGTTGTCGCCTTATCGCAACGGCGGCTGCCCGGTCGCCGTCAGCTATCGCAACGGCGCGGCGAGCTGCGAAGTCGAGCTGGGGGAAGGGTGGCGCGTCCATTTGCACGACAACCTGCTGCACTCCCTGGCGGACTGGCTCGATGCGGGCAATGTGAGCATCTCCTACCAGTAGGGTGCCTGCGGGCGGTTTGACCCTGCCCACCCGTCCCAAACAATTGCGCGCAAGGGCAAATGCATCTTGAGGTTTTTGCCACGTCAGGAAGACGCGCGCAGAGATTTGAAGTGATTGATCAGGCCGTTGGTGGAGCCGTCGTGGCTGTCGACCCGGGCCGCGCCGGATAGCTCGGGCAGGATGGCCCTGGCCAACTGCTTGCCCAGTTCCACCCCCCACTGGTCGAAGGAGTTGATGTTCCAGATCACCCCCTGCACGAACACCTTGTGCTCGTAGAAGGCGATCAAGGCGCCCAGGGTTTGGGGGTCGAGACGCCTGAACAGGATGGAGTTGGTGGGCTTGTTGCCAGGGAATACCTTGTGGGGGGCGAGGCGCCGGGCCTCTTCTTCGCTCAGGCCGGCGGCGGCCAGTTCCGCCGCGGCCTCCGCCTCGGTCTTGCCGCGCATCAGGGCCTCGGGCTGGGCGAAGAAGTTGGCCAGCAGGACGGGGTGGTGGTCCCCCAGGGGGTTGTGGGTCTCGGCGGGGGCGAGAAAATCCGCCGGGATTATGCGCGTGCCCTGGTGGATCAACTGGTAGAAGGCGTGTTGGCCGTTGGTGCCCGGCTCCCCCCAGATGACGGGGCCGGTGGGGTAGTCGACGGCCCTTCCGGTCCGGTCCACCCGCTTTCCGTTGCTCTCCATGTCCAATTGTTGCAGGTAGGCGGGCAGCCGGCGCAGGTATTGGTCGTAGGGCAGGATGGCGTGGGTTTCGCAGCCGAAAAAGTCGTTGTACCAGAGGCCGACGAGGGCGGCGACGAGGGGGATGTTCCGGTCCGGCGGGGCGGCCCGGAAGTGCTCGTCCATGGCGTGGGCGCCGCCCAGCAGCGCCTCGAAGCGGTCCATCCCGACGGCGACGGCGATGGGCAGGCCGATGGCCGACCACAGGGAGTAGCGGCCCCCCACCCAGTCCCAGAATCCGAACATGTTGGCGGTGTCGATGCCGAATTTCGCCACTTCCTCCCCGTTGGTGGAAACGGCGACGAAGTGCCGGGCCACGGCTTCGGCGCCTGGTGCATGGGCCAGCAGCCAGTCGCGGGCGGAGCGGGCGTTGGTCAGGGTTTCCTGGGTGGTGAAGGTCTTGGAGGCGACGATGAACAGGGTGGTCTCGGGGTCCAGGGAGCGCAGCGTCTCGCTCAGATGGGTGCCGTCCACGTTGGACACGAAATGGCAGTTGAGCCCCGGCTTGCCGTACGGGGTCAGGGCCTCGGTGACCATGGCCGGGCCCAGGTCGGAGCCGCCGATGCCGATGTTGACCACGTCGCTGATGGGTTTGCCGCTGTAGCCCTTCCAGGCGCCGCCGCGCACTGCCTCGGAAAACGCCCTCATATGGGCGAGCACCCCGTTGATCGCGGGCATCACGTCCCGGCCGCGGACCAACACCGGGCGGTTGGAGCGGTTGCGCAGGGCGGTGTGCAGCACCGCCCGGTGCTCGGTGAAGTTGATCTCCTCGCCGCCGAACATCCTGCCGATCCAGGCGGGCACGTCCGCCTGCCGGGCGAGGTCCAGCAGCAGCGCCAGGGTCTCCCCAGTGATCAGGTTCTTGGAAAAATCGAACAGGATGTCGTCGAAGGCCAGGGAGAACCGCTCGAAGCGCTGCGGGTCGCCCTGGAACAGGTCGCGCATGTGGACGCCCGCCAGGCTGCGCCGGTGGGCCAGCAGCGCCTGCCAGCTCCGGGATTCGGTGAGGGAACTCATCTTGTCAGTCTTCAGTTTCCGGTTACTTTGCACGGGCGAGAACGACACCGGCCAGCGGCGGCACGGTGACCTCCAGCATGTGGGGGAAGCCCATCCACGAAATATCCTGGGCGGACAGTCCGGCCCCGTTGCCCATGTTGCTGCCTCCGTAGTAGGTCGAGTCGCTGTTGAATATCTCTTTGTAGGCCGCCCCTTCCGGCACGCCGATCCGGTAGTTCTCCCGCGGCACCGGGGTGAAGTTGAGCACCACCACTACGAAGGAGCCGTCCCGGGCGCAACGAAGGTAGCTCAGCACCGACTGGTCCGCGTCGTGGCAGTCGATCCAGGAGAACCCTTCCGGCACGAAATCCAGGTCGTGCAGCGCCGGGGTGGAGTGATAAAGGCCGTTCAGGTCCCGGGCGATCTGGTGAATGCCCTGGTGCCAGTGGTGCTCCAGCAGTTGCCACTGCAGTTCCTCCTTGATCTGCCATTCCTTGCCCTGGCCGAACTCGTTGCCCATGAAGTTGAGCTTCTTGCCCGGAGAGGTCATCTGGTAGGTGAGCAGCAGCCGCAGGTTGGCGAATTTCTGCCAGGCATCCCCGGGCATCTTGTCGAGGAGGGATCGTTTGCCGTGCACCACCTCGTCGTGGGAGAAGGGGAGGACGAAGTTTTCCGTATAGGAGTAGAGCTGGCCGAAGGTGAGCTCGTTGTGGTGGTAGCGCCGGTGCACCGGCTCGTGCTGCATGTAGCTCAAGGTGTCGTTCATCCAGCCCATGTTCCATTTCATGGAAAAGCCCAGCCCGCCCAGGTATACCGGGCGCGACACCATGGGCCAGGCGGTGGACTCCTCGGCGAAGGTGAGCGCCCCGGGAAAGGACTCGTGCACCATGACATTCAGTTCCCGCAGAAAGTCGATCGCCTCCAGGTTCTCGCGGCCGCCGTACTTGTTGGGCAGCCACTCGCCCTCCTTGCGGGAGTAGTCCAGGTAGAGCATGGAGGCCACGGCGTCCACCCGCAGGCCGTCCATGTGCAGTTCCGCCAGCCAGTAATGGGCGCTCGCCAGCAGGAAGCTTCTCACCTCGCTGCGACCGTAGTTGAAGATGTGGGTTCCCCACTCCTGATGGAATCCCAGCCGCGGGTCCTCGTGCTCATACAGGGCGGTGCCGTCGAAACGGGCGAGGGCGAAGGCGTCCTGGGGAAAATGGGCCGGTACCCAGTCCAGGATGACGCCGATGCCCGCCTGGTGGCAGGCATCCACCAGGGCGCGCAGGTCATCCGGCGTGCCGTAGCGGCTGGTGGGCGCGAAATAGCCGGTGGTCTGGTAGCCCCAGGATTCGTCAAGGGGATGTTCGGTGACGGGGAGCAGCTCGATATGGGTGTAACCCATGTCCTTCACGTAGGAAACGAGGCTTTCCGCCAGTTCGCGGTAGGAGAAAAAGCCGCCGTCCGGCTTCTGCCGCCATGAACCGAGGTGCACTTCGTACACGCTACACGGGGCGTGCAGCCAGTCCAGGGTGGCGCGCTCGGCCATCCATTCGCCGTCCTGCCAGAGGTAGTTACTGGGCACGGTCACCTTCGCGGCCGTGCCCGGGCGCAGTTCGTACATCTGGGCGTAAGGGTCGGTCTTGACCAGGATGTTGCCGCTGTCACGGTTGCGGATTTCGTACTTGTACAGGTCGCCGACCCGCAGGCCGGGGACGAACAGTTCCCACACCCCGCTGGCACCCAGGGTCCGCATGGCATGCATCCTGCCGTCCCAGCGATTGAAGTCCCCCACCACGCTCACCCGCTCGGCGTTGGGGGCCCACAGGGCGAAGCGAACCCCGGACACCCCGCGGATCTCCATGACATGGCTGCCCAGGGTCTTGTATGCCTGGTGCAACTTGCCCTCGTTGAACAGGTAGAGGTCCTGCTCGCCCAGGGTTGGCGGGAACTGGTAGGGGTCATGGGTTTCCTCCAGCCGCCCGTGCGCTTGCACGCGCAGGCGATAGGGCAAAGGGGGGCGGATCGCGCCGCGCCATTCGAACAACCCCCGGCGGTCGGTGCGGGTCAGGGGCTCCCAGGCGCCATCGATCTGTACCCATGCCTTATCCGCGTCGGGGGAGAAATGGCGCAACACATGCCCGCCGTCTTCCTGGTGCAGACCAAGGTATTGGTGGGGCGCATAATGCCGCGCCTGCAGCAGCAATTGGAGCTGCGGATTGACTTCCGGTGCGCTGTCGTGTTTCATAATCATGTCGATGGGTAATTCCTTGTCCGGTCCACCATGGCGGATTATGATAAAAAACCCGCCGTCGGTTCATCCTGCCATGATCCGTTGTCTTTTGCTAGAAGATATTATAGCCCGTAACCCGGCTGCGTTACCCCATGTGCGTGGTCTAGAATGGAGATTGATGGCGTGTTGAAGGAGCAAGCTGTGCAGAAAGATTACCCGCGTTTCGTCAGCTTGCTGACGAAAAACACGGTGGCGCTCATCTTGGCCGGCGGGCGCGGTAGCCGCCTCAAGCAACTGACCGACTGGCGGGCCAAGCCGGGCGTCCCCTTCGGCGGAAAATTCCGCATCATCGATTTCCCCCTCTCAAACTGCCTCAATTCCGGCATCCGGCGGGTCGGTGTCATCACCCAGTACAAGGCCCACAGCCTGATCAAGCATATCCAGCGCGGCTGGGGTTTCCTGCGCGGGGAGTTCAACGAGTTCGTGGAACTGCTGCCGGCCCAGCAGCGGATCGAGGTCGACTGGTACAAGGGCACGGCGGATGCGGTGTTCCAGAACATGGACATCATCCGCGAATATGGCCCGGAGCACATTTTGATTCTGGCCGGCGACCACATCTACAAGATGGACTACGGCGAGATGCTGGCCAGCCATGCCGCCAACGCCGCGGACATGACGGTGGCCTGCCTGGAGGTGCCGCTGGCGGACGCCACCGCTTTCGGGGTGATGACCGTGGATCAGTACCACCGGGTGGTGGATTTCGATGAGAAGCCCCAGAACCCGACATCGATCCCGGGGCAGCCGGACAAGGCCCTGGCGAGCATGGGGATCTACGTGTTCAATGCCCATTTCCTGTACGAACAACTGATTCGCGACGCCGACGAGCGGCATTCCTCCCACGATTTCGGTCACGACATCATTCCCTACCTGTTTCCGCGCTACCGCGTCTTCACCCATAGTTTCGCCGACAGTTGCGTATGCAAGCCGGGCGGTGTGCCCTATTGGCGCGACGTGGGCACGGTGGATGCCTACTGGGAAGCCAATATGGAACTCACCAAGGTGAATCCGGACCTGAACCTGTACGATACCCAATGGCCGATCTGGACCTACCAGGAGCAACTGCCGCCGGCCAAGTTCGTGTTCGACGACGATGACCGGCGGGGCATGGCCGTCGATTCCATGGTGTCCGGCGGCTGCATCATCAGCGGCGCCGCCATCAGGCGTTCCCTGCTGTTCTCCAACGTGCGGGTCAACAGCTTTTCCGAGGTGGTGGACTCGGTGGTGCTACCCAACGTGGAGATCGGGCGCAACGTCCATCTGCAGCGGACGGTGATCGACAAGGGCTGCAGGATCGACGACGGCATGGTCATCGGGTTCGACCGGGCGGAGGACGTCAAGCGCTTCCACGTCACCGAGAAGGGGATTACGCTTGTCACTCCGGAGATGCTGGGCCAGCCCGTCCACCATATCCGCTGAGAGGTTGTGAAGAAACCGTCGCGAGCGGCCGGAGTGCGAGGCGCGAACGCTGCGGACGACGAGACATATCGAATGGATAGGCGAGGAGTGAGCGAGTGAGCAACGAAGCAATCCGGTCGCGCAGCAGGTTTATTGTCCATCGCAAGGTTTAAACCACCGGCTTTAGCCGGTCAGCTTTAGCCTTGCAAATTCAGCAAGCGTGGAACAAACCGAAGCTCGTTCCACCTTGCTGGTGTTGCGCGTTTAGCTGGGCGCGAGCAAGAGGACTTTAGTCCTCTGCGCCTAGCTGCGCTAACCCACCTGCTTTAGCAGGTGGTAGTTCAGTCACAACCTCTGACCCATGGCCGAGCGAGCGCGCAAACTGCGCCTGATCCTGTGCTGGCATATGCACCAGCCGGACTACCGCAACTATTCCTCGGGCGAATTCACGCTGCCGTGGACCTATCTGCACGCCCTCAAAGACTACAGCGACATGGCCTTTCACATGGAGCAGCACCCGGGGGCACGGGCCGTGTTCAATTTCGTGCCCGTACTGCTGGACCAGTTGGAGGCCTACGGCAAGGGGTTCGAGATCGGAGATGTGCGCGATCCCCTGCTACGACTGCTGGCGGCGGAGGACCTCGATCGTGTGACGGAAGACGAGCGCGCGCTGATTCTGGAGTACTGTTTCCGCTGCAACCACCAGACCATGCTGCTGCCTTATCCCGCCTTCAAGCGGCTGCACGATCTCTACAATCTGTTGGAAGGGCAGGATGGGGCGGCCCTCGGCTATCTCTCCGGGAAGTACCTGGCGGACCTGCTGGTTTGGTACCACCTGGCATGGATGGGGGAGAGCGTGCGCCGGCAGCACGAACGGGTTACCGGGCTGCTGAGCAAGGGGGAGGGCTACACCTACGCCGACCGGCTGCAATTGTTCCACCTGATCGGCGAACTGATCGGGGAGCTGATCCCCCGTTATCGCAGGCTTGCCGAGGCGGGACGGATCGAGCTTTCCACCACCCCCCATTACCATCCCATAGCGCCCCTGCTCATCGACTTGAAGGCGGCCAGGGAAAGCCTTCCCGACTCCACTCTGCCGCAGTCGCCCGAGTATCCGGGAGGCAGGACCCGGGTGGCCTTTCATATCACCTCGGCGCTGGAAAGCCACCGGGCGCGTTTCGGCGCGGAGCCGCACGGATTCTGGCCGGCGGAAGGCGGTGTCTCGAGCGCCCTGATGGAACTGCTGGCCCAGCAGGGTTGCCGCTGGACCGCGAGCGGCGAAGGGGTGCTGGTCAACAGCCTGCGCCGGGCGCAACCGTCCGGGGCGTTGCCGTCCCGGGCGCAGTACCTGTACCGCCCCTACCGGATTGCCGCGGTGCACGAGCCCATCGTCTGCTTCTTCCGGGACGATCGCCTGTCGGACCTGATCGGTTTCGAATACGCCAAGTGGCACGGGCGAGACGCGGCCGCCAACTTTGTCCGTTCCCTGGAGCAGATACTGCAAGAGGCGCCGATGGACGAAGACCCGGTGGTGAGCGTGATCCTGGACGGGGAAAACGCCTGGGAGTTCTACCCGTACAACGGCTATTATTTCCTGTCCGACCTGTACGACGCCTTGCAGGCCCACCCCGCCATCGAGATGACTACCTTCCGGGAGGTCCTGGAGCAGTACGCAGGGGAGCGGGGCGCCTGCGCCAAGCCCGGCGTGCTTCCGGGCCTGGTCGCGGGTAGTTGGGTGTACGGCACTTTTTCCACCTGGATCGGCTCGCCGGACAAGGACCGGGCCTGGGATCTACTGTGTGCCGCCAAGCAGAGCTTCGACCGGGTGATGGCCAGCGGCCGATTGACCGAAGCGGAGCAGGCGGCGGCCTACCGGCAGCTTTCCAGTTGCGAAAGTTCCGACTGGTTCTGGTGGTTCGGGGACTACAACTCCGAACATGGCGTGACGAGTTTCGACCGGCTCTTCCGGGAGAACCTATCCAACCTGTACCGCCTGCTGCACCTTGCAGTCCCGGAACATCTCAGCCAGCCCATCAGCCGGGGAGGCGGCCATGCCGAGGCCGGCGGGACCATGCGCCGGGCCGGCTAGGAGCCTGTCGGACTTAAAGAATCGAAGCGAAAATTCGGCTGGCCGAGGACAGATTTTGTCGATTTTGCAGGTCAATAGTCGTTCTATTGACCAAAAAAGCGGCGAAATATGGACCGGTCAGGTGGATTTGCAGCCGATTTCCT
>JAJZUU010000095.1 GCA_021848325.1 Pseudomonadota bacterium
GCCGAGTTGCGGGTGCCCGGCAGGCTACCATCGGGCGGGATATCCCGCTTTGCCGCACCATATTTCCATCACCCGGCTTGAACCCGGGGCGCATAAAAAAACCGGCTTACGCCGGTTTTTGCGTCGGGCGGGGCGGGCCGCACAGGTCGGCCCGCCTTTACCAGCCACTGAAATCCCGATCTCCTTAGAGGGACAGGATCCACTTGGCCAGGGCTTTGACGTCCGCGTCCTTCAGTTGAGCCTGCGGGGGCATCATGCCACCACCGTGCTTGATGAATTTCTCAACTTCCGCGGCGGCGTCCTTCTTGCCCTTGAACTTGGCGGCCACGTCCTTGAAGGCCGGCCCCATAACCTTGTGATCCACCGCGTGGCAGGTCATGCAACCGCTTTTCTGCGCCAGGGCCGCGTCAGCCGCGGCGTAGCCGCTTGCCAACATAAGGGCCGAAGCGGCAACGATACCGATCAATGCTTTCATCTCTTCTCCTTAAGATTTGCTTTTAATTAACGGAAACTGCCCTTGGCTATTCTAATCCAAGACAGCAAATTTGCAAGCCTGCAGCAAGTTCTCCCGCTTATGGATGGCCGGCAAGCATTTAACGCCTCGGCATAGCCAGGCGTTGACAGGACCCCGAACCGGCCGTTCGAGGCTGTCGGGCAAGCCGCTGATACCCTGCGGTAGCGCAAGCACCAGGGTATCCGGCAGGTTAGGGCTGGTGAAAAAGAATCCCCCCGCCGGCAAGTCCTCGAACTGGGCGAGTAGGGCCTCCGCCAGGCCGCGGGCAAACTCCAGGCCGCCCGGACGAAAGACCCCCTGCATCAGTTCCAGCAAGGCATCCAGCATGAAGGCATAATCGTCCAGGTAGGCGTTGAGGCGCGCCTGGCCGTCTTTGTAGGTGGCGAGCAGGCGCCCCTCTCGCCACAGGGTCCCTTGTATGAAGTCGGCGGCCCGCTGCGCCGAGGCCAGCCAGTCGGCCCGCGCGAATGCCGTCCGGCGTGGGCCATGCCCTTTATCATGAGGGCATTCCAGTTCACCAGGACCTTTTCGTCGCGTCCCGGCCGGGGCCGTCTCTGGCGCACCGCGAACAGCCTTTGCGAGGCGGCGGCAATGAGTTGCCTTGCATGGGAGGGGGGGATGGCCTGGGCCGAGGAACATGGTCAGCGGCCAGCCGCCGCTGCGCTGGGTGAGCATGTACATGAGGTCCGCCACCTCCGAATCATCGAACGACTGATGGGCCATGACGTGGCACCAATGGCACGCCGAATAGCCGATGGACAGCAAAACCGGCTTGTCCTGCTCCACCACAAGAGCGAGCGCTTGCTCTCCCAACGGATACCGCTCCACGGGGTTGTCGGCGTGCTGCCGGAGATAGGGGCTGGTTTCGCCGACGAGCCGGTTGGGCATCATGCCCATCCTCTGGAATAGACCGTAGGGCGCAAGTTTAGCGCGAAAACCGTGATACCAAAATGATTTAGTCAACCATTCTCCGCCCTCCCGCAACGGGCGCGCCATTTTGCCGGCCGGCCCGCAAGCCATCTACAATGCAAGGGTCTGGGGCGAAAACGCGGTGGCATATATGGAAATCCTTATCATTCTGTTGTTGGTTCTGTTCAACGGCGTACTGGCCATGTCGGAGATCGCCGTGGTGTCCGCCCGCCGGGTCAGGCTGCAACAATGGGCCGCGAAAGGGGACAAAAGGGCGGCGGCGGCGCTGGCACTGGCTCAGGAGCCCGGTCATTTTCTGTCCACGATCCAGGTGGGGATCACCTTGGTGGGCATCCTGAGCGGCGCCTACGGCGAGGCCACCGTCGCCGCCCCCCTGGCTCGCGCCCTGAAGCAGGTCCCCGCGCTCTCCCCTTATGGCGACGCCATTGCCTTCGCCGCCGTGGTGACGGCCATCACCGTGCTGTCCCTGGTGATCGGTGAACTGGTGCCGAAACGCGTGGCGCTCCTCAACGCCGAGCGCGTCGCCTCGCTGGTCGCCGTGCCCATGCGTCGGCTATCGCTCATCGTGTATCCGCTGGTGAAGCTACTGAGCGCCGCCACCGACGGGGTGCTGCGGATGCTGGGGGCGCAGCCCTCCAAGGAGCCCCCCATCACCGAAGAGGAGATCAGGGTGCTCATGCAGCAGGGCACGGAGGCGGGGATATTCGAGAAGGCGGAACAGGACCTGGTGAGGAACGTGTTCCTGCTGGATCGCCGCGGCATCGGCGGATTGATGACCCCCAAGCCGGATGTGGTCTACCTGGACGTGGAAGATAGTACCCGGGAAGTGCTGCGCAAGATCGACGAAAGCGGGCACTCACTTTACCCGGTATGCAAGGGCGACCTGGACAACGTGTTGGGGATCGTGCAGACCAAGGCCCTGTTGGCGCGCTGCCTGGCCGGCGCACCCCTGGATCTCACCGCGGTGCTGCAAGCCCCCCTCTACGTGCCGGAGTCGTTGTCCGCCATGGAACTCCTCAAGGTATTCAAGCAGTCGCCGGTGGAGGCGGCCCTGGCAATCGACGAATACGGCGAGATCCAGGGGATCGTCACCCTGGGCGACGTGCTCGAGGCGGTAGTGGGGGAAATGCCCTCCGCGGGGGAAGGAGAAGAGGCCCCCGCCGTGCAGCGGGAAGACGGCTCCTGGCTGCTGGACGGCATGCTGCCGGTGGATCAGCTCAAAACCCTGTTCCGCATCGAAGGGCTGCCGGAGGAAGAAACCCGGAGCTACAACACCGTGGCCGGCTTTATCATGTCGCAGTTGGGGCGGGTGCCGGCGGTGGCGGACCACTTCGAGTGGCACGGACTGCGCTTCGAGGTGGTGGACATGGACCGGGCCCGCATCGACAAGGTGCTGGTCATCCCCGCCAAGGGGCAAGGGGAGCCTGCCGGCACGCCCTCCGATGCGGCGCCGGAGCGGCCGGAAACGCCCGAACCGCCGGAGCCGCGCGACGGTCCGGCGGGGGCTTAGGACCTGTTAAGCATTAAGTGTTACACGCGGCGGCGAGGATTCGGGCCCAGAAAGCCCGCATGCGGCGTTGCGGCTCGTCAGCGTGGAATAACCACGCCTTCCTCCCCGCGCCTTGCCTGCGGGCTTTCTGGGGGTAACGCGGGTAACACTCAATGCTTAACAGGTCCTTAGCCGCGCTCCAATTGCGAGACATCGCGCACCGCGCCGTTGGCGGCGCTGGTGGTCAGCGCGGCGTAGGCGCGCAGCGCGGACGAGACGATGCGCTGGCGGGCGACCGGCTTCCAGGCATCCTTGCCCTTGGCCTCCATGGCCTGGCAACGGCGCGCCAGCGTCTCCGCCGAGACCTTCAGATGGATCGCCCGATTGGGGATGTCGATCTCGATGGTGTCGCCTTCCTCCACCAGGCCGATGGTGCCGCCCTGGGCCGCCTCCGGCGAGGCGTGGCCGATGGACAGGCCCGAGGTGCCGCCGGAAAAGCGGCCGTCGGTGATCAGCGCGCACACCTTGCCCAGACCCTTGGACTTGAGATAGCTGGTGGGATAGAGCATCTCCTGCATGCCGGGACCGCCCTTGGGGCCCTCGTACCGGATCAGCACCACGTCGCCCGGGCGGATCCGGTCCCCCAGGATGGCCGCCACCGCCTCGTCCTGGCTCTCGAAAATGCGCGCCGGGCCGGAGAACTTGAGGATGGCCGCGTCCACCCCCGCGGTCTTGACGATGCAGCCGTCCTCCGCCAGGTTGCCGTGCAGCACCGCAAGCCCGCCGTCCTGGCTGTAGGCGTGCGCCTTGTCGCGGATGCAGCCCTGTTCCCGGTCCAGGTCCAGGTCCGGATAGCGCCGCTCCTGGCTGAAGGCCTGCTGGGTCGGCACCCCGCCTGGGGCTGCGCGGTAGAAATCGAGCACCTTCTGGTCCCGGGTGCGCCGCACATCCCAATGCTCCAGGGCGTCCCCCAGGGTGGGGCTGTGGATGGTGGGGACGTCGCGGTGAAGCAGGCCGGCGCGGTCCAACTCCCCCAGGATGCCCATCACGCCCCCGGCGCGATGCACGTCCTCCATGTGGTATTGCTGGGTGGCCGGGGCCACCTTGCTCAGGTTGGGCACCCGGCGCGACAGCCGGTCGATGTCCTTCATGGCGAAATCCACGCCGCCCTCGAAGGCGGCGGCCAGCAGGTGCAGCACGGTATTGGTGGAGCCGCCCATGGCGATGTCCAGGCTCATGGCGTTTTCGAACGCCTCGAAGCTGGCGATGGAGCGCGGCAGGACGGAAGCGTCGTCCCGCTCGTACCAGGCGCGGGCCAGCGCCACCACCAGGCGCCCCGCCTCGAGGAACAGACGGCGCCGGTCGGCGTGGGTGGCCAGCAGCGAGCCGTTGCCGGGAAGCGCCAGCCCCAGCGCCTCGGCCAGGCAGTTCATGGAATTGGCGGTGAACATGCCGGAGCAGGAGCCGCAGGTGGGACACGCCGAGCGCTCCATCTGCTCGCTTTCCTCGTCGCTCACCTTGGGGTCGACCGCCGCCACCATGGCGTCCACCAGGTCCAGGTGCAACTCCTTGCCGCCCACGGTGGCCTTTCCGGCCTCCATCGGCCCGCCCGACACGAACACCGCCGGGATGTTGAGGCGCATGGCCGCCATCAGCATGCCCGGGGTGATCTTGTCGCAGTTGGAGATGCAGACCAGGGCGTCGGCGCAGTGGGCGTTGACCATGTATTCCACGGAATCGGCGATGAGTTCGCGGGAAGGCAGGCTATACAGCATGCCGCCGTGGCCCATGGCGATCCCGTCGTCCACCGCGATGGTGTTGAATTCCTTGGCCACCCCGCCGGCCTTCTCGATCTCCCGCGCCACCAGTTGGCCCAGGTCCTTCAGGTGCACGTGCCCCGGCACGAACTGGGTGAAGGAATTGGCCACCGCGATGATCGGCTTGTCGAAGTCGCTGTTCTTCATCCCTGTGGCCCGCCACAGGGCGCGGGCACCGGCCATGTTGCGGCCGTGGGTGGTGGTTCTGGAGCGGTATTCTGGCATGGGGAATAACCTCTGTTAAGTGGATATCTGGTCCGGGTCGTCGGGGAAGGTCCGCCGCGGAATGTTTTGCCGCACTCCGCCCGGGCCGAATTCCCGTATAATGCTCGATTTTAGCCCAAAGTCGGGCGCGCGCGTAGGCCGCCGTGACATGCCGGCGCAGGGCAACCGGCAGCGAGCAGCCGCGGCCGCGCCGCGAAAAAAACCAACAACCTAACCCGAAAGCCCCCAAATGCTAGTACACCCGCAGATTGACCCGGTCGCCATCCACCTCGGGCCGCTTGCCATTCGCTGGTACGGCCTCATGTACCTGCTCGCCTTCGTGTTCGTGATGATACTGGGCCGGCTGCGCATCAAATCCCGGCCGGAGAGCGGCTGGGAACCCAGGCAACTGGACGACCTGCTGTTCTACGGCGTGCTGGGCGTGGTGCTGGGCGGCCGGCTGGGCTACGTGCTGTTCTACAAACCCGCCTATTATTTCGCCCACCCGCTGGAGATCTTCTACGTCTGGCAGGGCGGCATGTCCTTCCACGGCGGGTTTCTCGGAGTCATCGTCGCCATGTGGTTCTATTCCCGCCAAAGCGGCAAACGCTGGCTGGCGATCACCGATTTCATCGCCCCTCTGGTGCCCCTCGGGCTGGGGGCGGGGCGCATCGGCAACTTCATCAACGGCGAGCTGTGGGGCCGCCCCACCAACGTGCCGTGGGCCATGATCTTCCCCGCCCACGACCAGATCCCACGCCACCCCTCGCAGCTCTACGAGTTCGCCCTGGAGGGCCTCGCCCTGTTCACGATCCTGTGGCTGTTCTCGCGCAAACCCCGCCCCCTCGGCGCGGTGTCCGGGCTGTTCTTGGTGGGCTATGGCACCTTCCGATTCCTGGTGGAATTCACCCGCGAACCCGACGACTTTCTCGGCCTGCTGGCCCTGGGATTGAGCATGGGGCAATGGCTAAGCATCCCCATGATCGTCGCCGGCGTTGCCATGCTGATTTGGACATACCGCCGCAAAGGCTCCTGATAGCCGGGATTTACGTCGCCAGCCTTTCTGTATTATGATACCCGGCTCGTGGGGCGGTAGCTCAGCTGGGAGAGCGTCGCGTTCGCAATGCGAAGGTCGGGAGTTCGATCCTCCTCCGCTCCACCATAAAACACATACAGAACAACGAATTACGCCTTGCAGTGTGATGCGTTGTTTTGCTTTGCAGTGCAGATATTTGCAGTGTACGTGTGGCAACCAGTCGCACCGGTCACCGAAGAAGACGAACGGTGAAACGCTCTCCATCCTCAATGAGTTCAGGCTCGGTTCCGTTGTGTTCTCGCATACATTTGACAATCTTGCGAGGAACGCCCATGCCAGAATGTTCAAGGTATCCGTAGTCGCGCATAACGTCTTTGATGAGCTGGTTTCGAGCCGCGCGACAGCCAGTTAGCATCCGCGCCGGAGTAATACCGTTAGGCAATCTGCCAGGAGAGGTGATTTCCAGCCGATCCTCATAGATCGAAAGCTCAATATCGGTACTAGAGAGCAAATAGTCTCGATGAACCAGGGCGTTAACGATCGCCTCGCGGATAGCCTCGACGGGATAGGCTGGAAGGTTCTCGCGGCGCGCGCCACCTTCGTCAAGTCGTCCGCCAATCGGCGTGTTGCGCTGGACGAATGCGATGGCCTGTTCGACCAAGCCAGCTTCAACGATCCCACCAGCATCGTTTAATAATGGCGACATTGGCCCACGCAAAGCAGCTCTTTCACGAGCCGCATAATCCTTTTCCACGCCAGTATAGGCGACGGCATCGATTCCGGCTTGTGGCAGGAATCGATTTGGCATCCTGCCAAACAGAAGAATGCCTGAAACAGTGATGCCGTCCTCGACCATGATCTCAGTGTTGAACAACAAGGTCTTCCACGCGGATTCATCGTTGATATCCGGCGCGTCTTGCCCTCTCACATAGGCGAAATAATTCGATAGGCGCCGCATGTCCAGGTCGGCCAAGGTTGCACCGGACACGGGTCGCAGCTCGGCACGGAAGCTGCCACGCTGTTGAAAAAGACGGCCAAGTTCCTCCGGGGTTGGCTCGCGGCTCTGGGTTCCAACTCGAATAAAGTAAGCATTCTTGTTGTTGTGCCAAAGGGCATGAACATCAAAGCCGCGAGAAACACGCACGATAGCAACGTCCTTGCCCGGCTCAATGTCTTTGATCTGTTCGTAGAATGGAATCAACCCAGGTCGTATTTTGTCCCGGCAGGCCGTCATAACCCACTCTTCAAGGCGTTGCCGCGTGATGCCGCTGATGCTTCCGTCATCCTCCACCCCCAACAGGACGATCCCGCCTTCAAGGTTGGCGAAGGCGACAAGTTCTTTCGCCAAGTCATGGTTCTGAATATCATCACGTTTGAATTCAACGCCTGAGTTTTCGCCATTGCGGATGATTTCAAGCAATTCGGTATGAGTCATGGTCATAGTTAAAATCCATATTTTTGGCGGCGCATCTCAAAAGCGGCCTT
>JAJZUU010000025.1 GCA_021848325.1 Pseudomonadota bacterium
ATGAACTGAAAACACGCATCCTGAAGGGCATCGACGAGATCAACGCTTCACCAGTTGTGTTTCGCTGGAACAAGTTTGACCTCGGAGTAGCTTAATGTGTAATCATTTTATTGGAACGAACTACTAGAGCCCGCCTCGCGCGGGCTAGTGCTTTTTTGGGCGGTGTCTTACACAACAAACAAGTGAGGCAGAAATTACCAATGGCTTTCGAGACGCCATGGAGTCGTTCAAGGCAACCTACCTTTGGCGCTATATGCCGAGGCCCTACGACAAGATGAGGGCGATCCTATTGCCAAAGGATGAGCCGCGCTCGACGCGCGTTTCCAGAGCGCTGCGTGAGTCTGGCGTAGCCGACCTTGGACAGTATCTGGCCACGCTGTGCGCTTGACAACCCGAGCAAATAGCGTGAGCCGATTCCGTGTGCTTGCCCGTCGCCCTTTAGTGAGTGAGTCGCGCGAGGTAATGAAATCGTATATACTACGTTAGTATCTTGTTGCAGGAGATTGTGCCATGTCGAAAGAAGCTGTTTTCACAATGAAGCTGGAACCCGAGCTGCGTGCCGAGTTCATGGCCGAAGCCGAGGCCGCCCACCGGCCAGCGTCCCAGGTTCTCCGCGAACTGATGCGTGAGTTTGTCCAGCGGCAACGAGAAGCGCGGGAGTATGACGAATTCCTGCGCCGTAAGATCGAAGCTAGCCGGGCATCAATGCGCGCCGGTCTGGGCCGGTCGAACGATGAGGTTGAAGCCGAATTTGCCGCACGGCGTGCCAGTGTGGCAAGCGGAGCATGAGGGTTGTTTGGACGCCAGAGGCGCAGCAAGACCGCGCCGACGTGTGGGACTATATTGCGGCCGACAACCCGCGCGCGGCTGTTCGGATGGATGCGCTTTTCAGCGACACGGCGGCCAGGCTGGCCGAGCATCCCGAATTAGGCAAACCGGGAAAGATTCCCGGCACCCGCGATCTGATCCCACATGAAAGCTATCGCCTGGTGTACGAGATCAACGGCGATACGGTTTGGATATTGACGCTGGTTCATAACGCCCGCCAGTGGCCGCCCGTGCGTGATTAGTTTTCGTGGGCACGATGAATGAAGAAGAGTGCCTGCACAAGAACGTCGAGACCACCGACTGCAGCGCGTTTTATTTTCCGTTTTCTGAGACGGCTTCTATGTAGCAAGGCAAGCTTTTCGGTACAGCAGCGGTACACACATCAGTTTTTGCCGGCTTCGGAAGACTACGCTAACTTACTGTTCCATAGCTACTTTTACATTCCACACACTACGCCAGCTTTCGCCATCATATCAATAACTTATTGTTTTATAATGTAACTGAAAATCCTTGTGTCGGTGGCTCGATTCCGCCCTTGGCCACCATCCCACGCCCAACCCTCATCGGTTGGGCGTTTTCATTTCGGCAGTCCACGACGCCACGCGTGGTTCTTGGCCGTTTTACCTGTGCAATGGGTCAGGACATCGCGCTAAACCGGCTTCGGAAATGCGGACAAAGCGATAGAGGGAGAACTGCTCCATAATGATGACGAAAGCAAGGAGCAAACATGACTGGAAAGAGAAGGAATCACGGAACGGCATTCAAGGCGAAGGTCGCATTCCCAGCACGAAGAGCCGCCTAATCTTACGACGACACGGGCTTCCCGAAGAAGGGCAAGCACTCGGTGGGCGTGGCCCGGCAGTACTGCGGCCAACTGGGCAAGCAGGATAATTGCCAAGTGGCGGTCAGTTTGTCGCTGGCAAGCGAGCAAGGCAGCATTCCGATCGCGTACCAACTCTACCTTCCCAAGGATTGGGCGGCCTACCCGGTGCGTCGCAAGACGGCGGGCGTTCCGGCCGACATTGCGTTCGCCACCAAGCCCGAAATCGCTCTGGCGCAGATGCGTCAGGCCATCGCCGCGGGCGTGCTCCCGGGCATCGTGCTGGCAGACGCCGGCTATGGTGACGAAACCGCCTTTCGTGACGGCATCACTGAATTGGGCATGCGCTACGCGGTCGGTATCCGGCCGGACACCACGGTATGGGCGCCGGGACGCTCGCCGCTGCCGCCCAAGCCCTGGATTGGCCGCGGCATACGGCCGACACGGCTGCGTCGGGCGCCCGGTCACGAACCGGTTGCGGTGAAGGCACTGGCGCTGGCATTGCCACCGCAAGCCTACCGCACGGTCGCCTGGCGGGAAGGCACCCATACCGAACTCTCCTCCCGTTTCGCCGCGGTGCGTGTTCGTCCCGCGCACCGGGACTACCAGGAACTCAAGCAGGAGTTCGGCCTCTCGCACTACGAGGGGCGAGGATGGCGGGGCTTCCACCACCACGCCACTCCGTGTATTGCGGCCTACGGCTTTCTCGTTGCTCAGCGCCTTGAGCGTGGCGGCTCCAAAAAAAACGGCGCTCGACCAGAAATGCCTTCCTTACCCCACAATTACGTCCCTCGCGGCAGTCGGGCGAGCGCAGCGACATGTGCCGGACTCGATTCCGACACTGCGATTCCTCATCGCGCAAGCCATCGCCCGCAGCCTTCAGCGATGCACTTGCTGTGGCGGGGGTGGATATGTTTAGTGACACAGTAAGACTAATGAGTTATCCGGCTTGAATTCACGCATCCGGGGAAGATCAGCCCCCCGCCGACACCGAAATCCACCGCTTCCACATCTCCCGGTATGCCTGTTCCAGGGCGCGGGTAAAACCGGCAGCATCGCACAGCGGGGAACCGGCCATGCGCTCCCGCAAGCCGGCGCGCAGGCGCGCGAGTTGCGGCAGGTTCCCCGCCAGGGCGACCGCCTTTTCCAGGTAGGTTTGCGGCGTGTCGACGGCCAACTCGGCAAGGCCGACCCGGGTGAGCAGGCTCGCTCCCACCCGTGACGCGTGGAGATTTCCCGCCAGAGTGACGACAGGCACCCCCATCCACAATGCCTCGCAGGTGGTGGTCGTGCCGTTGTAGGGAAAAGGGTCGAGGGCGATATCGACCTGGTTGTACAGATCCAGATGGCCCGCCACCTGCGGGATTTTCCCGCTCAGGGTGAGCCGCTCGGGCCCGATGCCATGGGCCGCGAACAGGGCCAGATAGCGCTGCCGCGTCACTTGCGCGGCGAGAAGGCCGGATTTCAGCAACAGGCGCGCACCCGGCGTTTGCCGCAGGATTTCGGCCCACAGGGCGATCACTTCCGGCGTAACCTTGGGCAGATGGTTGAACGAAGCGAAGGTGACGCGACCCACCGTCGCCGCCGGCAATTCGCCAACCGGCGGGCTTTCTGGGTCCGGCCGGTAACACAGGAATCCTTGTGCCAGGCGCACCAGGGACTCGCTGTGCAAAGCGTCGGCACTGCCCGGCGGATCGGCAATGCCGTCGGTGATGCGGTAATCCATCGCATCCAGCCCGGTGGTGTCGGGGTAGCCCAGCCAAGTCACCTGCACCGGGGCGGGCTTTCTGGCCATGGCCAGCAGCCGGTTCCCCGCGGTGTGGCCGGACAGGTCTACCAGGATGTCGATTCGGTCATCGCGGATCAATTGCGCCAGGGCCGGGTCCGGCAGCCCCACCGTGCTGCGCCACCGGTCTCCATAGCCCTGCAGGCGCGTGGTGACCGCATCCGGCTGGGCAACCCCGGAATAACAGTAGGTGGTAAACCGCTGCCGGTCGTGGGCGGCAAGCACCGGTTCAAGGAAATAGGCCACCGAATGCTGTTTGAAATCCGCCGACACGTAGCCGATGCGCAAGGCGCGCTCCGGGGAACGGTCGTTGGCGTACGGCTGGATTTCCCCCTCCAGCGGCGCGGCGTGGCGCGCATTGAACGCCCGGTGCTCGGCGTACAGCGCTGCGGGCTCCACGCCGGACGGGTAATGGAGGCACAACAACAGATTGCCGCGCGCTTGCGCGAGGCCGGGGTTGAGGGCCAGGGCACGGCGGTAGCTCGCGACGGCCTCGTTCGAGGACCCCTGCGCGTTGAGCACGTTGCCCAGGTTGACGTGCGCCTCGGCAACGTCGGGATGGGCCTCTATGGCCTTGCGGTAAAAGCCGGCGGCATCCTCCAGCCGTCCCAGCCGGTCCAGGGCGAGTCCCAGGTTGTATTGCGCACCCGGCTGCCCGGGATCGAGGGCGAGTCCCTGCTTGTAGGCCGCCACCGCCTCTTCCATGCGCCCCAGGTCATACAGCACGTCCGCCAGGCCGATATGTGCCTGGGCATGGTCGGGCCGGGCCTCAAGGGCGAGACGGTAACAGGCGGCGGCATCCTCCAGCCGCCCCTGGTCACGCCGCACGTTGCCCAGGTTGAAGCGGGCCGTGGCGAACCCGGGGTCAAGGGCGATGGCCCGCAGATAGGCGGCGGCCGCGTCTTCCGCCCGCCCCATGGCCTCGTACACCACCCCCAGATTGCTGTGCGCCTCGACGAAATCGGGGGCAGTCGCCACCGCGCGCTCGATCAGAGCCGCCGCCGCGTCCAGCGCGCCCTGTTGCTGGCGGAGCACGCCCAGAAGGTGCAGGGCATTGTGGTTGTCGGGCTCCAGGTCCAATGCCTGGCGGTATAGGCGTTCCGCTTGTTCCAGTTCGCCGGCGCCGTGATGCCCCAGGGCGGTGTCCACCAGTTTCTGTGCCGGGGTGGAGGCCATGGGCCGCCCCTAGAGGCCGGCCGGGCGCACAGCCCGCGCGGCCGGTGTAACGACGAAAGCTCTCTTCATGTCCATTCCCGAGAGACCTGCGATCATGGGTTTACAAGGCTATCAATTATGCCATTTCCGGATGGCCGGCATCCAAAAAAACGGTTCGGTTCGTTGCCTCTCCTTCTGTGAGCCTTGCAACGCCTTGATCTTGGCCAGTGCCGAGGCGGGATGCCAAGGCCTCTTCCCGGAGAATGAGGGATTTTTCGTAAACGAGATCCTGGTCGAGCAGCGAAATGACGACTGTCACGCCGCGATGACCGTCAGCAAGACGAGCCGCAGCGCAAGGCCCATCGGTTTGGCCACGAACGGCCCAGACTTATTTGGCGATCAAGGGCGTTGCGTTCAACGAAGAGAACGGGCGGGTGCGCATCGTCTGCAACCGGGATCGCCGGCGTCGGCCGGCGGACCACCGCACGGGGCGGCCCAGGCGCGCCAATCGCCTGCTGTGGCGGATGATATGGGACGTACCCATCGGCGGCTGGTCCTGCGAAGTCGAGACGGAATAGGCCTAAACTTTTAGTAGGGGCCCGTCAGCCAAACGCGGGGCGCCCCGGCGAGGCGCTGGCCGCTCAGCCCTGGGCCGGCGTGCCCCGATGGGGAGCACGCTGCGCCCGTAGGCCTCGTTAATCACCTCCGCCGCGGACAAATAGAAGGCCAACACGGCCGTCACCAGCCCGCCGTAGCCGCCGGCATGATGGATGGCGGCAGAGCCGGTCCATTCGCTCGCCGCCAGCAGGAAGAAGGTAATCCACAAGGCCAGGAAGACCAACTGCAAAGCGGTATTGGCGCGGAATATCGCCAACCACATGTAAAAGGCGAACACGCCCCACATGAACAGGTACCAGCCGACGAAGGCGGCAGGCACCTTGTCGTGAAAGAACACCACGAATAGCGCGAACGACCACCAAAAGGCGCCGTAGCTGATGAATGCGGTGGTACCGAAGGTATTGCCGCGCGGCAACTCCAGCACGCCGGCAATAATCTGGGCCGTACCGCCGTAGGCGAAGGCCAGAGCCAATACCATGCCCATGCTGTCGCCGCTGAATCAGCCCGCGTTGATCATGCTGAGCATCCAGGTGGTAAGGGCAAACCCTGCGAGGCCGAGAGGGGCCGGATTGGAGAATTTTATGTTAGTCATGTTTTTTCCCTCCAGTAGCAGAAGAACTCGTTTTCTCTCAGCGGGGCAGCAACCCCATCGCCTATATAACCAACCGAGCAGGCGTGCAAAGTCTACACACCGGCGGCTTTTTTGGCCAGCCGATTGCGCCTGGATTCGGCAGATCAGGGCAGATAGTCCCGTCCGGGTCCACAGCCTGGACGGAGCGGGATTTTTTTTCCGAAGTCCGTGGCTCATTTTTGCTTCAGGATTTTCCGTGGCCATGGGCATGAAGGAGTTTCTTGACCAGTTCAAGGAAGCCGCGATGCCGGGGTGCCCCCGATCCATATGCCGGTAGACATGCACCTTGACGACGTCGGTCACAAAGGCCGATGCAATCGAACAGGCCCAGATCAACGCGATCTCCGGCCAGGCGGGGGCGTCGTTGACCCCGTCGCCGGTCATGCCCACGATATGCCCCCGCGCCTGCAGCCCCTTGACGATGGCGAGCTTGTGCTCGGGAAAGACCTGGGCGAACCCCTCTGCCCTTTCGATCGCCTCCGCGCCGGCGCCCTCGTGGCCGGCCGCATAGACTCCGGAAACGCCGGCAAGGCGACCATGGCGCAGAGCCGCGGGCGAGGTATCGGCTACGTGCCGGGCCGTTCCGTCACGCACACACCATCGCCCCTTTTTGGTACGACGGCAATGGCGGCGCGTTAATCGTGGATGATGATGCGTCGCGTATCGGTTTCGATATCGACAACCTGGCGGGCTTCATGGGCAATCTCGGCCAGTTGCGCCAGTTCCGGCATCCGGTTTGCCTCGGCCAACGCCTTCAGCGCATCGGCGGCGCGGCAACCCAGATGATGGTGAGGGTCGGCGGCTGCACTGCAACCGCAGGCATCGGCATCCAGCCCCATTATGAAGCCTTCCGGCATGATCAGAATGACCGGTTCGGCATGATGGACCTGGGCCATGGCTTTCTTTGCGCTGGTCGGGCCTTCCCATGTCAGAGCGGGCATGTTGCTGTAATCGCGCATGCGTGGTCTCCTTAGTATTCCGGGGTTACCTATACAGCCTAGCAGAACTTCGTCGTGAACGTCGATTCGTCGCCGGGGCCGGTTTAGTCGAATCCGGCCGGGCCGTTCCCTCCGATTCAGACGCGGGCGCACGCTGTTCGCTACTCTAGGAGCCTGTCGGACTTGAAGAATCGAAGCGAAAATTCGGCTGGTCGAGGACAGATTTTGTCGATTTTGCAGGTCAATAGTCGTTCTATTGACCAAAAAAGCGGCGAAATATGGACCGGTCAGGCGGATTTGCAGCCGATTTCCTTTAAGTCCGACAGGCTCCTAGGCCCCCGGCCATGAGACACCCTGATATCCGAGGTGTTCCAAGCCGTTTTCCATGCAGGAGATGCCGCACCAGAACCTCACCCCCCGCCAGGGCGACCACCTCGCCCTCTTCCAGCGGCTGCCAGGATTCATCGGTCAGCGGCACACTCGCCACGAGAGCAACCACCTGCCGTGCCGACTCCTCAGCGCCCCTGTGTCCAACGCACGATATCGGCGGCGCTCATCGCGCCGGCCTGGCGGGCGACCTCGCGTCCGTCGCGGAACAAGACCAGCGTGGGAATGCTGCGAATGCCAAAGCGGGCGGCGGGCTCCCGTTCTACCTCGGTATTGAGCTTGGCCAGGCGCACCTGCGGCTCCAGTTGGGCCGCCGCCTGCTCGAAGGCGGGCCCCATCATCTTGCACGGCCCGCACCAGGGCGCCCAGAAATCCACCAGAACGGGAATGTCGTTGCGCCCGATGTGTTTCTCGAAGTTGCGGGCTGTCAGCTCCACGGGACGGGAGTTGAAAAGCGGCTGGTGACATCGGCCGCACCCGGGCCTGTCGGCAAGGCGGGCTGCCGGTATCCGGTTTATGGCATCACAGCGGGGACAGACGACTTGTACTGCATCACTCACGGGCGTCTCCTTAAGTTTTTCGAATCAGGCGGATTCGGGCCTGAAGTGCAACAACGTGTTTTTGTGAGTGTAGCCGTTTCATCAAGACCTCGGGAAGGGGTCCTAAATCCGGGGCATTTCCCCGGTCGGTGGCCGGGGCCCCATGCGGCGATTCTGCACCAGCCGGACGGCAGCGCCATCCGGAAACTGCTATAGTCAGACAAGACCAGCCGCGGCAAAATCGCCGCCGAGAAACCCCGCGCGGCAATATCGTCATGCCGCCATTCACTCCGGCAAGGTACCGTGAAGCCCTTTCAATATCTCCTGTTCGCCATCTTGCTGGTGACTTTGACCAACGTCCGCGGTGCCGAGATCCCGCCGGACCAACTGGTGAAAACCACCATCGACGAGGTGTTGACCATCGTCGAGCAGGACAAGGCGATCCAGGGCGGCGATCGGGGCAAGATATTGGCGCTGGTAGAGGCCAAGATCCTGCCCCACTTCGATTTCACGCGCATGACCCGGCTGGCGCTGGGCAAGTACTGGCGGCAGGCGACGCCGGAACAGCAGCGCACCTTGGAAAAGGAATTCCGCACCTTGCTGGTGCGCACCTACACCAGTGCAATTTCGCCGGAAACCTACTCGAAATACCAGGGGTACTCGGTGGCCTACCTGCCCCTGCACATGCAACCGGGGGACGCGGAGGTCACGGTCAGGACCCGCATATCGCGGCCCGACGCGCAGCCGATACCGGTCGACTACGACCTGGCGAAGGCCCCGGACGGCTGGAAGGTATACGATGTGGCGGTGGACGAGGTGAGCCTGGTCATCAACTACCGCAATTCCTTTGCCGTGATCGTACGGGACCAGGGCATCGACGGCCTGATCCGGGTCCTGGCCGAGAAGAACCGGACGGAAAACCCTGCGCCGGCGGCCGCCCAACAGCCGAAATGACCCGAGGTATGCCGGATCAGCTTCCAAGCTTGCCGGCCAGGCGCGACTGGCGGCGCAGGTGCCCGGGCTTGGCGCCCTGGCGCTCCAGCAGCAGCCGGGTCAGGGCCAGCGCCGCCCGGTAGTCCCGGCGCACGTGCTCCTGGTACTTGGCCAGGCGTTCCAGGGCCTCGGCCGATCCCCGTTGCGCCAGTTGTTCCCAGATTTTCGCCGCCTCGTCCCACTCCCCGTTGCGCCGGTGCAGCGCGGCCAGTTCCAGCAGGCCGCCGTCGTCCAGCCGCTGCCGGCGCTCCCGCAGTTGCCGGTAGGCCTGGTGCATGTCGCCGTTGCGGCGGTGGGCCCGGGCGATGGCCAGCAGGTCCGCCTCATCGTGTTCCGGCCGGGCGTACAGCCGCGCCAGGGCGGCCGCCAGGGCCGCCAGGGAAACCAGGTCCCAGCGGTTGTGCAGCAGGATGGCGGGCACCCTGTCGGCCGCCCCCAGGCGCACGAAGTCGAACCAGGCCTGGGGCACCAGATGGCCGGGCAGGTCGTCGCTGCGGACGAACCCGAGCAGGCGCCGCTCCGCCGTCTGCAGGCGGCAATCGGGCCAGTTGCGGGCGAAGGCGCGGCGGGTGGGGTAGAGCAGGTCGATGTGGCCCAGGGGGCCGAACGGCTCCGCCCGCCGCGCAAGCCGGTAGCGGGTGACCAGCAAGGGCAGGTCGAAGCACTTGCCGTTGAAGGTCACCAGGTGGCGCGCCTGCCGGTACCAGGGCAGGGCCTGTTCCAGCAGGGCCGCCTCCCCCTTGAACCCGGTGAGGAAAAACTGGCGCAAGCGCAACACCTCGCCCTCGATCCGCGCCAGTCCCAGCAGGAATGGGAGCGTCCCGGTACCGCCGGCCAGCCCGGTGGTCTCCGTATCCAGGAACAGCAACCCGCCGCTGTCCACCGGCCCGTCCCCGGCGAGCAGGGAAAGAGGCGCTTCGCGCACCTCGGAAAGTGGCTGTGCACCATGGCGGGCGGCCAGCGGCAGCATTTGCTCCACCAGGATCAGGCCCCCGGCGATGCACTCCCCTCCCAGCAGGCGCGCCGTTTCTTCATCGGGCATGGGCCGCCCGGGCGCTGCCCCGCCCAGGCGCCCCAGCCGGTCGGAAAGTGGAGGCGCATGCTGCCGGGGCGCGTCCCTGCGCAGCAAGGACAGGCGTTGCTTGAGGTCCACGCTTCAGCCCGCCGCCGGCGCGAACAGCGCCAGCACCCGCAGCGCGGCGGCCTTGGGGGAAAACCCGCGCTGCTCGTCGGAGACCAGGATGGGGCCGATGCAGGCCGGGCAGCCGTGGCTGCACTCGCAGGCCCCCACCAGTTCGGCAGCCCGGGTCGCCACCTCCCGGCGCAGGTCGTAGAGAGGGGCGGACAGGCCCACGCCCCCGGGATAGTTGTCGTACAGGAAGACGGTGGGGACGAATTCCCGCCCCGCCTCCAGGTCCGGGGCGTCGCCGCTCAGGGTCTGGGGCCGGCCGCGGCCATCGGGGCCCATGGCGGCGAACCAGGTGGCGTTGCTGTCCCCCACCGCGCGCCCCAGGTCCTGCCGTTCCGACATGGTGAGCAGGGCCGCCACGAAGTGCATGGCGTAGGCCGCGCCGAGGAAACCGTCCAGGGCCTGCCAGCGGTTGGGGAAGGCCTCCGCCAGGCGCCGCGGGTCGGCTTGCCACCACACCGCGCTGGTGTGCATCTCCTGGTCCGGCAGATCGATCTTGCCATAGCCCACGTTCTCGTGGGTGTAATAGCGGATCTTCTTGTAGCCGGCCACCCGCCGCACCAGGTGCACCTCGCCCCGGGCGCAGGCGGCGGCCGGGATGCGCTCCTCCTCGAAGCGGTCCAGTATCTTGAGCTTGGTGTAGTCGATGGCGTCGGTGTAATAGTCGGCCCGGGTGCGCGTCACGAAGGCTTTGCGCCCCTCCCAGTCCAGCCTTTCCACCTGCCACGGCTGCGCCTGCACCATGTAGATCGCTCCCTGATAGATCGTCATGGCGGCGCTGGAATAGTCCACCTCGGCAATCACCTCCTTGGCGCCGCCGGTGGTGTCCACCACCACGAAGTTGCCTTCCGCCACCGAGCGCAGGCTCACCGTGTTGGCGGGATAGCCGTCGGCCATCCAGTGCCACTGGTCGCCCTCCAGATGCACCAGGCCCTGGCCCTCCAGGTAGGAGAGCATCTCCCCCAGACTTTCCCGGCCGAAGCGCTCAGCTTCCCGGAACGGCAGTTCGAAGGCGGCGCAGCGCACGTGGTCCATCAGGATCAGCAACTGGTCGGGGTCGATGCGGGCGTGCTCCGGGGAACTGCCCAGGAAGAACTCCGGGTTGCGCACCAGGTATTGGTCCAGGGGATCGCTGCTGGCCACCAGCACCCCCAGGGCGGGGCGGTTGCGCCGTCCGGCGCGCCCCAGGCGTTGCCAGGTGCCGGCGATGGTGCCCGGGTAGCCGTTGAGCAGACACACGTCCAAAGAGCCGATATCCACCCCCAGCTCCAGGGCGGAGGTGGCCACCACGCAGTCCACGCCCCCCGCGCGCAGCCGCTTTTCGGTGGCGCGGCGCTCGCCGGGCAGGTAGCCGCCGCGGTAGGCGGCCACCCGCGCCGGCCGGCGCGGGTCGTGGTCGAACACGTCCTTCAAGTACTTGGTCAGCACTTCCACCATCAGCCGGGAATTGGCGAACACGATGGTCTTGAGGCCCGCCTTGAGGGCGAGCCGGGCCAGCCGGGTGGTCTGGGAACGGGCCGAGGCGCGGATCCCCAGCTCGGGGTTGATCACCGGCGGGTTCCACAGCAGCAGGTGCCGCTTCCCCTGGGGCGCGCCGCTTTCGGTGATCGCCGCCACCAGTTCTCCCACCAGTTGCTGCGCCAGCTCGGCGGGGTTGGCGATGGTGGCGGAGCAGAAGATGAACACCGGGTCGCTGCCGTAGAAGCGGCATATCCGCCGCAGCCGCCGGATCACGTTGGCCATGTGGGAGCCGAACACCCCGCGGTAGGTGTGCATCTCGTCGATCACCACGTAGCGCAGGGCCTCGAAGAACTGCGCCCACTTGGTGTGGTGGGGCAGGATCCCCTGGTGCAGCATGTCGGGATTGGACACCACGATGTCGCCCCGGGTACGCACCGCCGCCCGGGCGTCCCCCGGGGTGTCGCCGTCGAAGGTGTAGGCCCGCACCCCCAAATCACCCGCCTGGTTGAGCTCCAGAATTTCCGCCACCTGGTCCTGAGACAGGGCCTTGGTGGGAAACAGGTAGAGGGCCTTGGCCCGGTCGCGCAGGACCGCCTGCAGCACCGGCAGGTTGTAGCACAGGGTCTTGCCCGAGGCGGTGGGGGTCACCACCACGGTGTGCCGCCCGCGGCCCACCGCCTCCCAGGCCTGCCGCTGGTGGCTGTAGAGGCGGGCGATGCCGCGGCCGCGCAGCGCGTGGGCCAGCCGCGGGTCCAGTTCCCCCGGGAAATCGGCAAAGTCCCCGGGCCGCGCCGGCATCACCAGTTCGCCGGTGACGCGGCCGCCGTACTTGCGCCGCAGGCGCCCGATCAGCCGTTCTACCCCCCGGCCATCCCGGGCGGGAGCCCCTTCCCGTTCCGCTTCCGCCGGCGGCACGTCGTCCCTTGGTTGCGCGAGGCCCGTCACCGTTGTTCTCCTTTCGTTCTCTCCGGTGATAATATAAGAGCCCAACCCGAACGGCAAGGAGAGAATAACAACATGAAGCCCGCCCTCACCCGCCGCCAGCAAGAGGTCTACGACTTCCTGCGCGAGCAGGCCGCCGACCTGCACCCCTCCCCCAGCCTGGAGGAACTGTGCCGGGCCATGGACCTGAATTCCAGGGGCTCGCTGCATAAGCACATTCGGGCGCTGGTGGAGGCCGGCCTGGTGGAACCCATGAGCCGCGGACGGGGCATCCGCCTCGCCGCCGGTGCGGACGCCCCCGGCCATCTCCCTTTCCTGGGCTACATCGCCGCGGGCCGCCCGATCGAGGCGGTGGTCGACCCGAGGGAGGTGGAGATCCCGGCCTGGCTGCGCGGTGCTCGGCCCTGCTACGTGCTGGAGGTGAGAGGGGAGTCCATGGTGGACGAGGGCATCCTGGACGGCGACCGGGTGGTGGTGGAGAGCCGGGACCATGCGCGCAACGGCGAGATCGTGGTGGCCCTGGTGGACGACCGGGAGGCCACCCTGAAACGCATCGAGCAGCGCCCGGGCAAGACCGTCCTGCATCCGGCAAATGCCGCCATGGCCCCGCTGGAGTTCGCTCCGGAACGGGTGGCGGTGCAGGGGGTGGTGACCGGCCTGCTCCGGTCCTACCGCTGACGGGGCGCGGCGGACCCGCGCCCCGGAGAGGCGCTACTTTTTGAGCTTCTTTATCCCCAGGGTGGATAGCACGTACTTCTCGTACAGAGGTTCGGTGGTGCCCTTTTTCATCTTGCGGATGAAGTACTTTTCGAAGGCGATCTTGGCCAGGTGCACCCAGCGCCCCTCCTTGAACCAGCTCACGTTGCGCGGCGGAATCTGGGGCAGCGCCACGAAGGCCGCGCCGGTGTCACCGAAGTCCGCCAGACACACCGCGTTCCAGGTAGGCTTGACGTAGGGCTCCTTGCCGTCCAGCACGGCGCGGATGTTCTGGGCGGCGGCCGTCACCATGGATTCGATCATGTAGCCGGTCTTGGGCGCGCCGGTGGGCACCGGGGTGGCCTCCACCGGCGGGATCGCCACGCACACCCCCACCGAATAGATGTTCTGGTACTTGGGATTGCGCTGGTACTGGTCGATCAGGATAAAGCCCCGGGGATTGGCGAGCCCCTCGATGCCGAACACCGCGTCCACCCCCTTGAAGGCGGGCAGCATCATGCTGTACTTGAAAGGCAGTTCGTGCTGTTTCTTTTCCTTGCCCAGGTCGTCGAACTCGGTGACGTACATCTTGCCCGCCTCGATCTTGGTGGTCTTGGCGTTGGTGATCCACTTGATGTGCCGGTCGCGCATGGCGGACTCCAGCAGCCCCTTGGAATCCCCCACCCCGCCCAGGCCCAGGTGGCCGATGTAGGGCTCGGCGGTGACGAAGGTCATGGGGACCTTGTCCCGTATCTTGCGCCGACGCAGGTCGGTATCCATGATGAAGGCGAATTCGTAGGCCGGGCCGTAGCAGGAGGCCCCCTGCACCGCCCCCACCACGATCGGCCCGGGATCCTTGACGAATTCCGCCCAGGCGGCGCCCGATTGCACCGCGTGGTCCACGTGGCAGATGGACTGGGTGTACGCCTGCGGCCCCAGCCCTTCCACCTCGTCGAAGGCGAGCTTGGGGCCGGTGGCGATGATCAGGAAGTCGTAGTCGAGGAAACGGCCGTCGGCCAGTTCCACCTGGTTTTTCTCGGGATGCACCCGTTTCGCCCCGGCCGGGTCGAAGCCGATCTTGTGCCGCTCATAGTAGGGTGCGATGGGAAAGGTGATGTCCTCCCGGCTGCGCCAGTTGACCCCCACCCAGGGGTTGGACGGGACGAACTGAAAATAATCCGCGTTGGAAACGACGGTCACCCGGTCTCCGGGACGGCATTGCTCCCGCATTTCATAGGCCATGGGCATGCCGCCGATACCCGCGCCGATAATCACGATATGGGCCATTTGTCCTCCTCCTCGATGAATAGTTTTGGTCACCACACGAATATCTTTTTCATCGCTTCCAGCCCTTCGTCCACGATGCCCTCGAGATCCTGCGGCGCGTCCTCCGTCTCGCACGCCAGCCTGGTGTAAGCAGACAGGGACTGCAAGGCGCAGGCAATCTTCGCCACTTCTTTGGCCAGGTTTTCGTCCATCTTGACGCCCTCGCGCAAAACCCATACTTTTTCCGCCATTTTTCCGCTCCTTATCAATTCAAGACTCGGTCCGCGCCCTGTACCGGCGTTATGCTGCATTGCTAGATATGCAATACCCATGCCAGATTGCAATAGATTATTTTATAGGTATTTTTTAAATATCTACGCCGCATGACTGCCATATTGGCAGTCATGCGGACTGCCAATATGGCAAAGACCGGCGACGACAGGCCGAACCGTCTCAGGGGTAGGCAGTCCTTTCGCCGCAGCCTTTTGAAATAGCCAAAAAGCTGGACTATACTGGGATAATAAATTGTGATATTCGTCTGGAGGTTGGGATGAATGGATTGAACGTGGACCTGCAGTCGCTTATAGACATGCAGGAGCGCCCGTTCGTACTGATCGACGGCGATTACCGCATCGTGGCGGCCAACCAGGCCTACTGCATTACCTACGGGGTGAGCCGGGAAGGAATCGTGGGCCGGCGCTGCCATGAGGTGTCCCACCACTCGCCGGTCCCCTGTCACCAGAAGGGGGAGCACTGCCCCCATCAACAGGTGTTTTCCACCGGGCGCTGCTGCGAGGTGCTGCACACCCACTTCGACCAGCTTGACCGCCCCGAGCATGTGCGCCTCAAGGGGCACCCGCTAAGGAGCGCGGACGGCGCGCTGTACCTGGCAGAAATGATCTTCCCCCTCGCCTCCGGGATGGACCTGGATTGCGACGAGATGCGCATGATCGGGCGCTCGCCGGCATTCCTCGCCTGCGTCGACAACCTCACCTGCGCCGCGGAATCGGAGGCGCCGGTGCTGCTCTACGGGGAAAGCGGGGTAGGCAAGGAGTTGGCCGCCCGCTACGTGCACCAGCGCTCCGCCCGAAACGGCAAGCCTTATCTGGCCCTGGACTGCGCCGCCATCTCCGAATCCCTGTTCGAGAGCGAGCTGTTCGGCCACGAGCGCGGGGCCTTCACCGGCTGCATCGGCCGCAAACAGGGCCTGTTCGAACTGGCCCATGGGGGCACCCTGTTTATGGACGAGATCGGCGAGATCCCGCTCCCCCTCCAGGCCAAGCTGCTACGGGTGCTGGAAACCGGGGAGTTCCGCCGGGTGGGCGGCCGGGAAATGCTGCAGGCGGAGGTGCGCATCGTCTCCGCCACCAATCGCAATCTGCTGGATATGGTGGACCAGGGGCTATTCCGCCAGGACCTGTTCTACCGCATCTCAGGCATCGACATCACCTTGCCGCCGTTGCGGGAGCGGCGCAGCGACATCCCGGCCCTGGCCGAGGCGATCCTGGCGCGTGTCGGCCAGCGGGGCGCGCCCCGCCGTCGCCTCAGCCCGGAAGCGTCCGCCCGGCTGATGTCCCATGACTATCCCGGAAACGTGCGCGAACTGCGCAACATCCTGCTGAAGGCGGCGGCCCTGAGCGAAAATGGGGTGATAACAGCGAAGGACATCCTGTTTCAGGATCTGCGCAACTCCCAGAAGACGGGCGTTGCGGCCGTGGCCGCACCGTCCCCCGGAAACCGGTTACCACCGTCCATGGGCCAAGTGGAAGCGCGCTACATCAGCCAGTTGCTGACGCAGCACAATGGTCACCGGCTGACCGTAGCGGAAATCCTGGGAATCAGCGAGCGCACCTTGTACCGCAAGCTACGCCGCTACAATCTGTAACCGGCGGCTGCGGCCATGGCGCCGGCAAGTCGGGAGGCCGTTCCGGCCGCCCCGGCATGCCGGCTCTTGATGTTGATCCACTACTGGAGGGAACTATGAAAGTGAACGTAGGTGGTGTGGACAAAACGGCTCGGATCGTTGGGGGAGTGGTTCTGCTGAGCTTGGTCTTCCTGCTGGAAGGCAACTTTCGCTGGTTCGGGCTGATCGGGCTGGTCCCCTTGGCGACCGGCCTGCTCGGCTGGTGCCCGCTCTATTCCGTCCTGGGGATCGACACCCTCATGGCCCAGCACTCCCAACACACCAAGCACATCCAGCACGAATAGCGCCCGGCGGGCGGCTGGCCGGCCGCGGTCTACACCACGGCTTCGGTATCTTCCTCGAACAGCAGGCGGATCTTGCCCTGCTGGTCCAGGTCCACGGTCACCCGCCCGCCCTCGGCCAGTTTGCCGAACAGCAGTTCATCGGCCAAGGCGCGCCGGATGGTATCCTGAATCAGCCTTGCCATCGGCCGCGCGCCCATCGCCGGGTCGAAGCCGTGCTCGGCCAGGTAGTCCTTGAGGGCATCGGTGAAGACGGCCTCCACCTTCTTCTCGTGCAACTGCTCTTCGAGCTGCATCAGGAACTTGTCCACCACCCGCAGGATGACCTCCTGATCCAGCGCGGCGAAGGAGATGATGGCGTCCAGCCGGTTGCGGAACTCCGGGGTGAAGATGCGCTTGATCTCCCCCATCTCGTCGCCGGGCGCCCGGGAGGCCGTAAAACCGATCCCGCCCTTGTTGAGGGACTCGGCACCGGCGTTGGTGGTCATGATGATCACCACATTGCGGAAATCCGCTTTGCGCCCGTTGTTGTCCGTCAACGTGCCGTAGTCCATCGCCTGCAGCAGCACGTTGAAGATGTCGGGGTGGGCCTTCTCGATCTCGTCCAGCAGCAGCACCGCATAGGGATGCTTGGTGATGGCCTCGGTCAGCAGCCCCCCCTGGTCGAACCCCACATAGCCCGGAGGCGCCCCGATCAGGCGTGACACCGCGTGCCGCTCCATGTACTCGGACATGTCGAAGCGGATCAGCTCGATCCCCATCGCGTAGGCCAACTGCCGCGCCACCTCGGTCTTGCCCACGCCGGTGGGGCCGGAGAACAGGAACGAGCCGATCGGTTTTTGCGGGTTGCCAAGGCCGCTCCTGGCCATCTTGATCGCCGCCGCCAGCGCATCGATCGCCTTGTCCTGGCCGAACACCACCGTTTTCAGGTCGCGGTCCAGGCATTTCAGCGCCTCGCGGTCGTCGGTGGACACGGTCTTCGGCGGGATGCGCGCGATCTTGGCGACGATCTCCTCGATCTCCCGCTTGGAGATGACCTTCTTCTGCCTGGACTTCGGCAGGATGCGCTGGGCCGCCCCCGCCTCGTCGATCACGTCGATCGCCTTGTCCGGCAGGTGGCGGTCGCTGATGTAGCGGGCCGCCAGCTCGGCCGCGGTGGTCAGGGCCGAGGCGGTGTACTTGACGCCGTGGTGAGCCTCGAAGCGGGACTTCAGCCCGCGCAGGATGGACACCGTCTCGTCGATGCTCGGCTCGGGCACGTCGATCTTCTGGAAGCGCCGGGACAGGGCGTGGTCCTTCTCGAAGATGCCCCGGTACTCGTTGTAGGTGGTCGCACCGATGCACTTGAGCGCGCCCGAACTCAATGCCGGCTTGAGCAGGTTGGAGGCGTCAAGCGTCCCCCCGGAGGCAGCCCCCGCGCCGATCAGCGTGTGGATCTCGTCGATGAACAGAATGGCATTGGGGTTGTCCACCAGTTGTTTGAGCACCGCCTTGAGCCGTTGCTCGAAGTCGCCCCGATACTTGGTGCCGGCCAGCAGCGCCCCCATGTCCAGGGCATACACGGTGCCGTCCTTCAGCACCTCCGGCACGCCCTTTTCCACGATGCGCCGCGCCAGGCCCTCGGCGATGGCGGTCTTGCCCACCCCGGCCTCGCCCACCAGCAAAGGGTTGTTCTTGCGGCGCCGGCATAGGGTCTGGATCACCCGCTCCAGTTCCCGGTCGCGCCCGATCAGGGGATCGATCTTCCCGGCCAAGGCCTGCACGTTCAGATTCTGGGTGAAGTTCTCCAGGGCGGAAGCCGGGGCAACTTCCTGCTCGGCCTCGGGCTCGCTCTCGGAGCGCGGCATGCCGCCCTGGGGCACCTTGCTGATGCCGTGGGAAATGTAGTTGACCACGTCCAGTCGGTTGATCCCCTGCTGCTGCAGAAAATAGACGGCGTGGGAGTCCTTCTCCCCGAAGATGGCCACCAGCACGTTGGCGCCGGTGACTTCTTTCTTGCCGGAGGATTGAACATGCAGGATGGCGCGCTGGATGACCCTCTGGAATCCCAGGGTGGGTTGGGTGTCCACCTCTTCGCTGCCGGCCACCGTCGGGGTGTGCTCGGCCACAAAGTCGGTGAGCGCCTTGCGTATTTCCTCGATGTTCACAGCACAGGCGCGCAGCACTTCCGCTGCCGATGGGTTGTCCAACATGGCCAGCAGCAAGTGCTCGACGGTAATGAATTCGTGCCGCTTCTGGCGCGCTTCCATGAACGCCATGTGTAAGCTTACTTCCAGTTCCTGGGCAATCATCTCAAGTTTCCTCCATCACGCATTGCAGCGGATGTTGATGCTGCCTGGCGAAGGCCAGGACTTGTTCCACCTTGGTGACCGCAATATCCTTGGGGAAGACGCCGCATACGCCCATTCCATCCCTATGGACTTTGAGCATGATTTGCGTCGCCCGTTCGAGGTCCATGGCAAAGAACTTCTGCAGCACCACGACCACGAAATCCATGGGGGTATAATCATCATTCAACAGCATAACCTTGAATAACGGAGGCGGTTTCAGCTTGCTTTCGAGGGCCTCCAGGACGGTTCCATCCTGACGCTTGGTAGCCATACTGTCAAATATCCTGCAAGAGCGGTCCTTCGTCCCCTTCCATTTTGAGCAATGCGGCAATTTTTTCAAGCCCCCGTGGCCAAATTTTCCCGAGTGCTTGACTGCATCATGGGATTAGGAGTAAAAAGCTCGTGGGTGTTTGGTTCAAGTGTTACCGCTTCACTGGCGTGCTGTCGTTTGCGGTCTTGAAATTCAAACAGTGTCCGGGCGCAAGCCCAATGTTTTTAGGAGTCGCAACAGATGGCAACTGGTACCGTAAAATGGTTCAACGACGCGAAGGGCTTCGGCTTCATCACCCCTGATGATGGCAGTGAAGACCTGTTCGCGCACTTTTCCGCAATCAACATGGGCGGCTTCAAGAGCCTCAAGGAAGGCCAGAAGGTGAGCTTCGACGTCACCCAGGGTCCGAAGGGCAAGCAGGCGTCCAATATCCAGGCCCTCTAGCCTGGCACGGGGCGGGTTTCCACCCGCCCCTCCCCTCTCGGCATGTAGCGCACCGCTCACCGCGGCACTGGAATTATTTTCGCTACGTGCTATACCGTTAGCTAGAGATTCTCTCGGCTTCCATGACTCCGCGACGAGCCCTGATCTTGCGCGCCCCTTCACATGGCGGCGAAGCGCACGGAGCCGGGGGACTCGGGATGCACCCCCTTTGGGCGAAAATCGGAGCGCAAGGCCCCGCAACTGGAGGCAAGCCCATGCCCGGCATCATGTCCACCAAGGAAGCGGTCCTGCTGCTGCAGGGGCTGGAAAGGCAGCGGGACGACCTGGGGCCGCTGGCGGAGGACCTGATCGCGCTGCTGCGCAGCAGGGGTGTCAAGCCCCTGCAATCGGAGGAAGACCTTTCCGCCCCGGCCACCCCGGAAGAATAGCCGTGCCGCGCCCTATTTGCGCCGCCGTTACATGCGTTCGACGATAGCCTGGCCGAAGGCCGAGCAGGAAACCTGGGTCGCCCCCTCCATCATACGGGCGAAGTCATAGGTAACCGTCTTCGCCGCGATAGCGCCCTGCGTCCCCGCGATGATCAGATCCGCCGCCTCCCACCAGCCCATGTGACGCAGCATCATCTCCGCCGACAGTATCAACGAGCCTGGGTTGACGTAATCCTGGCCGGCATACTTTGGCGCCGTGCCGTGGGTGGCCTCGAACATGGCCACCGAATCGCTCAGGTTGGCCCCGGGGGCGATGCCTATGCCGCCCACCTCCGCCGCCAGGGCGTCGGAGATGTAGTCGCCGTTCAGATTCAGGGTGGCGATCACATCGTATTCCTCGGGGCGCAGCAGGATCTGCTGCAGGAACGCGTCGGCAATCACGTCCTTGATCACGATGCCGTTGGGCAGGCTGCACCAGGGTCCGCCGTCGATCTCCACCGCGCCGAACTCCCGCCGCGCCAACTGGTAACCCCAGTTCTTGAAGCTGCCCTCGGTGAACTTCATGATATTGCCCTTGTGCACCAGGGTCACCGATTTGCGTTTATTGTCCACGGCATACTGGATCGCCTTGCGCACCAGGCGTTCCGTGCCCTCCCGCGAGACCGGCTTGACGCCGATGCCAGAGGTCTCCGGGAAGCGGATCTTCCTGACCTTCATCTCCTGCTGCAGGAACGCGATGACCTTCCGGGCCTCCGGCGAACCCGCCTCCCACTCGATGCCGGCATAGATGTCCTCGGAATTCTCCCGGAAGATCACCATGTCCACCTTCTCCGGATGCTTCACCGGGCTGGGCACCCCCTGGAAATAGCGCACCGGGCGAAGGCAAACGTACAGGTCCAGGTCCTGGCGCAGGGTGACGTTCAGGGAGCGGATGCCGCCGCCCACCGGGGTGGTGAGCGGCCCCTTGATGGAAACCACGTAATCGCGTACGGCGTCCAGAGTTTCCTGGGGCAGCCAGGTCCCCCCGCCGTAGACCTTGACCGCCTTTTCGCCGGCAAATACCTCCATCCAGGCGATTTTGCGCCGCCCCGCGTAGGCCTTCTCCACCGCGGCGTCCACCACCCGGCGCATCACCGGGGTTATATCCACACCGATGCCGTCGCCCTCGATGAACGGAATGACGGGCCGATCGGGGACCGCCAGCGAAAAGTCGGGGTTGACGCGAATCGCCTCCCCCTGCGCCGGAACTTTGATCTGCTGGTACATGATTACTCCTGACTGAACGAATAGTTGGGCCCGGGCTTATAATGGAGCCTTCTCAAGGCCTGCGCACGCGATTGCCGCCCATGACCCGTATCCTGCTGTTCAACAAACCCTGGGGCGTCATCAGCCAGTTCAGCGGCGATGACCGGCATCCGACCCTCAAGGACTTCATCCGGCTCCCCGGCGTCTATCCGGCCGGCCGGTTGGATACCGACAGCGAAGGACTGCTTATTCTAACCGATGACGGCCAACTGCAACACCGGATCAGTCATCCCCGCCATAAGCTGCCCAAGACCTACTGGGTCCAGGTGGAAGGGATCCCGGACCAGGTGGCCCTGAAAAAACTGGGGGCGGGCGTGGACCTGGCGGACTTCGTCACCAGCCCTGCCAAAACACGCGTCATGGAAGAACCGGCAGGGCTGTGGCCGCGCACCCCGCCCATCCGCTTCCGCAAAAACATTCCGGCCACATGGCTGGAGTTGACCATCCGGGAGGGAAAGAATCGCCAGGTGCGGCGCATGACCGCCAAGGTCGGCCACCCCACCCTGCGCTTGATCCGCTACCGGATCGGCGACTGGACCATCGAAGGCCTGCCGCCGGGCGGTTGGCGCGAAGCGCAGGTTACCCGCTTGCGCGGGCCCGCCGACTAGGAGCCTGTCGGACTTGAAGAATCGAAGCGAAAATTCGGCTGGTCGAGGACAGATTTTGTCGATTTTGCAGGTCAATAGTCGTTCTATTGACCAAAAAAGCGGCGAAATATGGACCGGTCAGGCGGATTTGCAGCCGATTTCCTTTAAGTCCGACAGGCTCCTAGCGCTCCCTCCGGGCGGGCCAGAACCCCGGCCTTGCGCCAACCAAAATATTTTTCGGGCGCGTGTCAACCCCGTATTCCCATCGGGCGTTATTGGGTGCGACACGCCAGTATTTGTGTCTTAATGTTTCTGACCAACATACTTGTTTTGTAAAAGGAACCAACATGAGCAAACTACTCTCCGCCCTGATCGCTGCCGCTTTCGCCGCTGTAACCTTCTCCGCCGTGGCTGCTGACGAAGCCGCTCCCGCCAGCGAACCCGCCAAGGCCGAAGCCGCCAAGCCGGCCGAGAAGCACATGAAAAAACATCATGTCGTGAAAAAACATCATGTGAAGAAGCACAAGAAAGCGAAGAAAGAAGAGAAAAAAGAGGAAGGCAAGACCGAGGCTCCCGCTGCTCCTGCCCAGTAATCACGGCTAGGGTTTCGGAAGGCAGGGTGCGCCCTGCCTTTTTTTTCGCCCGTCGGCGGCAAGGGCAGGCGTCGTCCTGCCTTTTTTCTTTCGGCCGGCTATCCGGCCGCTCGCTCGCAGCGTTTTGCCTCGGGGTCGAGGGGACGTTAGAATGGTAAGGGCTCGTTAACGGATAACTTGGACGTCCAAGTTATCCGTTAACGAGCCTTAGTCCCTAGCACAAGCGAGCCCTCATGCACGACTGGAGCCACCTGTTCAAGATCGCCGTGGGTTTGCTGGCCATCGTCAATCCCATCGGCGGCGTCCCCCTGTTCATCAGCGCCACCAGCGGCTGGCCCGCCCGCGAGCGTTCCAAGACTGCGCGCACCGTCGCCGTCACCGTGTTCGCCGTGCTCGTCACCACGCTTTTTCTGGGCAACCGCATCCTGGATTTCTTCGGCATCAGCACTTCGTCCTTCCTGGTGGGCGGCGGCATATTGGTCCTGCTATTGGCGGTATCCATGCTGCAGGCCCGTGAAAGCCCGATCCGGCAGACCCCCGAGGAGGCCAGGGAGGCCAGCGGCAAGGAGGCGGTCGGGGTGGTGCCCTTGGGTATCCCGCTGCTGGCGGGGCCCGGGGCGATCAGCAGCGTAATCATCGCGGCCCGCCATGCCCACGGGAAGGTGGCGGAACTATTCCTGCTCGTCATCCCTATCTCTTTGATTTCGATTGTTGTTTGGGCGACTTTTTTGTTATCCTTGCCAATCGCCAACCGCCTGGGGACTACCGGCATCAACATCGTGACCCGGCTGATGGGGCTGATTCTGGCGGCCATGGCGGTGGAGTTCATCGCCAGGGGAATCGGCGAGCTGTTTCCCAAGCTGGTCTAGACGCAACCAAATGATCTGGAAACCCAACGTCACCGTGGCCGCCGTGCTCGAACAAGACGGCAAGTTCCTGCTGGTGGAGGAGGAAACGGCGGACGGCATCCGTTTCAACCAGCCGGCGGGACACCTGGAACCCGACGAGTCCCTGCCCCAGGGCGCGGTGCGGGAGACCCTGGAGGAAAGCGGCTACAGCTTCCGCCCGGAATGGCTGGTGGGCATCTACCGCTGGCGCCACCCGGAAAAAGACGTCACCTATCTTCGCTTCGCCTTTACCGGCCCGCTGACCGGCCACGACCCGGAGCGGCCGCTGGACAGCGGCATTCTCCGCGCCGCGTGGTTCAGCCTGGACGAAATCCGCGCCTGCTCGCCACGGCACCGCAGCCCCCTGGTCCTGCGCTGCGTGGAGGATTACCTGGCCGGCAGTCGCTATCCCCTGGACATCCTCACCCATTACGACTAAGCATGGAGCCACCGTTTAAGACTACCGCCGCGGCGCTGTGCCTGCTGGGTCTGATATGGTGCGGCGGCGCCAGGGCCGCGGACCAGGTGACGATCTGCTACAACTACGACTGCGCGGTGCACGCCACGGTCACTTTCACCGATAGCCAGATGAAGCACATCAAGGAACTGTTCCGGGGCCTGCCCGACGCCGCCGCCGAGCGCGCTGCCATCGGCCGGGCCATCGGCCTGTTCGAGACCTTTGCTGGCGAGCAGACCCCCACCTACCGGGACAAGGGGGGGGACGAAAACGACGACGGGGTGGACGGGCGCATGGACTGCATCGACCACGCCCACAACAGCACGGCCTATCTGCGCCTGCTGGAGCGGGACGGGTACCTGAGGTTCCACCGGGTGCTGGACCCAGTCGAGCGGGCGCCGTGGCTGGTGAACGTACACTGGGCGGCGCTGATCGAGGAGACCGCCAGCAAACGGGAGTATGTGGTGGATTCCTGGTTCTTCGACAACGGCCATCCGGCGGTGATTTTCGACCTGGACGACTGGAAACGGGGGGCGCGACCCCATGCCTAGGCAGCGCATCGTGGTCGGGATGTCGGGCGGGGTGGATTCGTCCGTGGCCGTACTTCTGCTGCAGCGGCAGGGCCACGAAGTGATCGGCCTGTTCATGAAGAACTGGGAGGACGAGGCCGACGAGCACTGCCCGGCCAAGCAGGACTTCCTGGACGTCCTGGCGGTGGCGGACAAGCTGGGGATCGAGGTCGAGGCGGTGAATTTCGCCCGGGAATACCGGGAACGGGTGTTCAGCTATTTTCTGGAGGAACACCGCAGCGGGCGCACCCCCAACCCGGACGTGCTGTGCAACGCAGAGATCAAGTTCAAGGCCTTCCTGGACCACGCCCTGGGCCTGGGGGCCGACCGCATCGCCACCGGCCACTACGCCCGCCTGCGGGAAAGGGACGGGCTGTTCCAGTTGCTCAAGGCGGAAGACGGCACCAAGGACCAGAGCTATTTCCTCTACCGCCTCAACCAGGCGCAGTTGTCCAAGACCCTGTTCCCACTGGGCGGCCTCTACAAGCGGGAGGTCCGCGCCATCGCCCGGGAGGCCGGCCTGCCCAATTTCGGCAAGAAGGACAGCACCGGCATCTGCTTCATCGGCGAGCGGCCGTTCCGCGAGTTCCTGAGCCGCTACCTGCCGAAGCAGCCGGGGGAAATGCGCACCCCGGAAGGCAGGACGGTGGGGCGCCACCAGGGCCTGATGTATTACACCATCGGGCAGCGGCACGGCCTGGGGATAGGAGGCCAGGGCGAGCCCTGGTTCGTGGCCGGCAAGGATATGGAACACAACGTGCTGCGGGTGGTGCAGGGCCACCACCATCCCCTGCTCTACCGGGACCGGCTCACGGCGCGGGACCTAAGCTGGATCGGCGGGGCCGCGCCCCGGGCCCGCTGGGTGTACGGCGCCAAGACCCGCTACCGGCAGGCGGACGCACCGTGCTGCATCTCGAGCCTGGACCGGGACGGCTGCCACGTCGAGTTCGCCCAGCCCCAGTGGGCGGTGACGCCGGGGCAGTCGGTAGTGCTGTACGAAAGCGAGGTCTGCCTGGGGGGCGGAATCATCCAGTGAGCGGCGGGATCAACCCTGGGGCACGGTGTCCTTGAACGACTGCCGGGAACCCAGCTTGTCGGCCAGCTTGGCCAGGTTGGGGTGGGCGCGGCGCCATTCGATGGTGGGGAAGCGCAGCTCCAGGTAGCCCAGGGCGCAGCCCACGGCGACGTCCCCCAGGCTGTAGAATTCCCCTACGGTCCAGTTCCTCTCGCCCAGTTCCTCGGACATGGCCTCCAGGCCACGGAATATCTTCTGTTCCTGGCGCACGATCCATTCGGCGCTCTGCTGCGCCTCCGGGCGTTTCCTTTCCAGAAAGACCGCGGCGGCGGCATCGCACACCCCGTCCGCCAGGGCTTCCCAGCGTTTCACCTGAACCCGCTGGCGCGAGTCCTCCGGGATCAGGCGGGTGACCGGAGTGAGGGTATCCAGGTATTCCGCGATGACCCGGGAATCGAACAGGGTACCCCCATCGTCCATCACCAGCACCGGCACCTTGCCCAGGGGATTGAACTCCGGGACGTGGCTGTCGGCATTCCATGGCACATCCAGCACCATCTCGTACTCGATGCGTTTTTCCGCAAACACGATGCGCACCTTGCGCACATAAGGACTGGTAAGCGAGGCGATCAGTTTCATGCTTCTTCCAAGAACAAACGGCGAAAAATCAACTGGCAAGCGGGGCGCCGCCATTGCCTTCTCCCTACGGCGCCCGTCATCCGGCTCGGGCCTGGGCCACCGGGATCACCTTGCCGGGACGGGCATAGGCCGCCATCTGGTCGAAACTCAGATAGCGGTAGATATTATCCGCCAGGGGCGCGATCTTGTCCTGGACCATGGCCAGGTATTCCTCCATGTCCGGAATCCTCCCCAGGCGGGCGCATACCGCGGCCAGCTCGGCGGAGCCCAGGTAAACGCGGGCGTTCTTGCCCATGCGGTTGTCGAAGTTGCGGGTGCTGGTGGAAAACACCGTGGCGCTGTCCGCCACCCGCGCCTGGTTGCCCATGCACAGCGAGCACCCCGGCACCTCGGTGCGTGCCCCCGCCCGGCCGAATACCGAGTATACCCCTTCCTCCCGCAACTGTACCTCGTCCATGCGGGTGGGCGGGGCGATCCACAGCCGGGTGGGGAGCATGCCGGCGTCCTCCAGGACTTTCGCCGCCGCACGGTAATGTCCGATATTGGTCATGCAACTGCCGATGAATACCTCGTCTATCCGGTCGCCCGCCACCTGGGACAGGGGTTTCACGTCGTCCGGGTCGTTGGGGCAGGCCAGCACGGGTTCCTTGACCTGGTCCAGGTCGATCTCCAGCACGTAGGCGTATTCCGCGTCGGCATCCGGCTTCAGCAATTCCGGCCGGGCCAGCCAGGCGCGCATCTGGTCGACGCGACGCCGCAGGGTGCGGCTGTCCTGGTAGCCCTGGTCGATCAGATTCTCCAGCAACGCCACGTTGGAATTCAGGTACTCAACGATCGGCCCTCGGTTGAGCCGCACCGTGCACCCGTTGGCGGAGCGCTCCGCCGAGGCATCGGCGAACTCGAAGGCCTGCTCCACTTTCAGGTCCGGCAACCCTTCTATCTCCATGATGCGCCCGGAGAACACATTCTTCTTTCCCTGCTTGCCGGTGGTGAGCTGGCCCGCCTGCATGGCGGCGTAGGGAATGGCGTTGACCAGGTCGCGCAGGGTGATGCCGGGCTGCATCCGGCCCTTGAAGCGCACCAGGACGGACTCCGGCATATCCAGCGGCATCACCCCCATGGCGGCGGCGAAGGCCACCAGGCCGGAACCGGCGGGAAAGGAAATGCCCATCGGAAAGCGGGTGTGGGAGTCGCCGCCGGTACCCACGGTGTCCGGCAGCAACATGCGGTTGAGCCAGGAATGGATGATGCCGTCCCCCGGCCTCAGGGCCACCCCGCCCCGGGAGGAGAAGAAGCCCGGCAGTTCGTGCTGCAGCTTGATGTCCACCGGCTTGGGATAGGCGGCGGTGTGGCAGAAGCTCTGCATCACCAGGTCGGCGGAGAAGCCCAGGCAGGCCAGTTCCTTCAGCTCGTCCCGGGTCATGGCGCCGGTGGTGTCCTGGGAGCCCACGGTGGCCATCCTCGGCTCGCAGTAGGTACCGGGGCGCACCCCCGCCACGCCGCAGGCGCGCCCCACCATCTTTTGCGCCAGGGTGTAGCCCTTGCCGCTTTCCCTGGGCGGCAACGGCTTGATGAATAGACCGGAGGGCGCCAGCCCCAGCGCCTCCCGCGCCCTGCCGGTAAGACCCCGGCCGATGATCAGGGGGATGCGCCCGCCGGCCCGCACCTCGTCCGGCAGGGTCACTGGCTCCAGTTTGAAGCGGCTTATCACCTTGCCGGCGGCGTCGCGGATCTCGCCCTGGTGAGGCAGAATGGTGATCACGTCGCCGCTGTTCAGCGCCGACACGTCGCACTGGATCGGCAGCGCCCCGGAGTCCTCGGCGGTGTTGAAGAAGATGGGGGCGATCTTGCCGCCCAGCACGATGCCCCCCGTGCGCTTGTTGGGGACATGGGGAATGTCCTGCCCCATGTGCCATTGCACCGAGTTGATGGCGGACTTGCGGGAAGACCCGGTGCCCACCACGTCGCCCACGTAGGCCAGCGGCAGTCCCTTTTCCTTGAGCCGTTCGATGGCGGCGGACGCCTCCGGCATCTTGTTGACCAGCATCGCCTTGGCGTGCAGCGGGATATCCGGGCGCGACCAGGCCTCCTGGGCGGGGGACAGGTCGTCGGTGTTAGTCTCGCCCGGCACCTTGAACACCACCGCCTGCAGGCTTTCCGGCAGCGCCGGACGGGAGCTGAACCATTCCGCTTCGGCCCAGGACTGGAGCAGTTCTCGGGCATGGACGTTGCCCGCCCGCATCCTGTCCACCACGTCGTGGAAGGCGTCGAACAGCAGGATGGTACGGGACAGGGCCTGGACCGCATCCGGGGCGAGGGGGCCGTCCAGCAGTTCGATCAAAGTACCCACGTTATAGCCACCCAGCATGGTCCCCAGCAGTTCCACCGCGTGCTGGCGGCAAACCAGGGGGGACTCGACGTTCCCTTTGGCGACATCCGCCAGGAACCCCGCCTTGACGTAGGCCGCCTGGTCCACCCCGGCGGGGACGCGCTGTTCCAGCAACTCCAGCAACAGGTCTTCCTTCCCGGCGGGGGGGGCCTTGAGCAGTTCCACCAGGGCGGCGGTCTGCCGGGCATCCAGGGGGAGCGGCGGCAGTCCCTGGGCGGCCCGCTCGGCGGCGTGCTCACGGTAGGCGTTCAGCATGGCTATTGTTCTCGTAGATCAAAGGCGAGAGATTATAGCACCCGGCGCCCCTGCGGTAGAACTGCCCGCGCCGGCGCACCCTCGAAGGGCGCCGGGACGCCTTCCGAGGATATGGTAAAATGGCCGCATTTTTCGGAACCGTGAGCCATGAACCTGTCGCCGTTGACCGCATTGACCCCCCTGGACGGGCGCTACCACAGCAAGGTCGCCTGCCTTGCCCCCTATTTCAGCGAGTACGCCCTGATCCGCCACCGCCTGCTGGTGGAGATCGAATGGCTCAAGGCCCTGAGCCGGGAGCCGGCCATTGCGGAGGTGCCCGCCTTTTCCGAGGCCACGGTGGCGCAACTGGACGAACTGGCGCGCGGTTTTTCCGAGGCGGACGCGGAAGTGGTCAAGACCATCGAGTCGCGCACCAACCACGACGTCAAGGCCATCGAGTATTTCCTCAAGGAACGGCTTTCCGGCAATGGGGAGGTGATGCGGGTCGCCGAGTTCATCCACTTCGCCTGCACCTCCGAGGACATCAACAACCTGGCCCATGGGCTGATGCTCAAGTCGGCACGGGAGCAGGTGATGCTGCCCGCCCTGCAGCGGATCGTCGAGCGGCTCGCCGCCATGGCCGGCGACCTGGCGCAGGTGCCCATGCTGGCGCGCACCCACGGCCAACCCGCCTCCCCCACCACTGTGGGCAAGGAGCTGGCCAATTTCGCCTACCGCCTGAAGCGCCAGGCCCAGCGCGTCGCCGCGGTGGCGCCGGCGGGCAAGATCAACGGGGCGGTGGGCAACTACAATGCCCATATCGCCGCCTATCCGCAATTCGACTGGGAGGCATTCGCGCAGCAATTCGTGACCGGACTGAGGCTGGAATTCAACCCCTACACCACCCAGATCGAGCCCCACGACTACATGGCGGAGCTGTTCGACGCCTACGCCCGGGTCAACACCATCCTGCTCGACCTGGACCGGGATGCCTGGGGCTACATCTCCCTGGGCTACTTCCGGCAGAAGGTGAAGAAGGACGAGGTGGGCTCCTCCACCATGCCCCACAAGGTCAATCCCATCGATTTCGAAAACTCCGAGGGGAACCTGGGGCTGGCCAACGCGGTGCTGAGCCACCTCAGCGCCAAGCTGCCCATCTCGCGCTGGCAGCGGGACCTGACCGACTCCACCGTGCTGCGCAACATGGGGGTGGCCCTGGGCTATACCCTGCTGGGTTACGAATCCTGCCTCAGGGGGCTCGCCAAGCTTGAGGCCAATCCGCAACGGCTGCAGGAAGACCTGGAGCAGAGCTGGGAGGTGCTGGCCGAGCCGATCCAGACCGTGATGCGCCGCTACGGGGTGCCCAATCCCTACGAACAGCTCAAGGAACTCACCCGGGGCAAGGGCGGCATCACCAGGGAGGCCCTGCACGCCTTCATCCGCGCCGTCGCCATCCCGGAACAGGAGAAGGAGCGGTTGCTGCAGCTCACCCCCGGAAGCTACGTCGGCAAGGCGGCGGAACTGGCCAAACGTTTGTAAATTTACTTGAAGCGGCGTCCGTTGCTAGAATATTAGCGGTTGGTGATATGTTAGCGAGGTGAACCCATGTCTGCATTTTCGTTCGACGTCGGCGCGGAAAATTTTCAGCAGGTGGTCATCGAGGGCTCCAAGGCGGCCCCGGTGATCGTGGATTTCTGGGCCGAATGGTGCGGCCCCTGCCGCGCCCTGAAACCCATTCTTGAGAAGCTCGCCGCCGAATACCAGGGCAAGTTCGTGCTGGCCAAGGTCAACTCCGACGAGAACCAGCCCCTGGCGGCCCAGTACGGGGTGCGCGGCATCCCCAACGTCAAGGCCTTCGTCGACGGGCAACTGGTGGACGAATTCTCCGGGGCCCTGCCGGAAGGCGCGGTGCGGGAATTCATAGACCGGCTGGTGCCGTCCCCGGGGGACGAACTGCGGGTGCAGGCCATGGAATGGCACCGCGACGGGGACCTCAAGAAGGCCCTGGAACTCCTCGGCCGGGCCTCGGAGGTCGATCCCGGCAACGAGCGGGTGCGCATCGACACCGCCGAGGTGCTGCTGGATGGCGGCCAGGCGGACGAGGCCGGGCGTCTGCTGGGCACTCTGAGTCCGGCCACCCTGGGCGAGGCCCGGGTGGCCCAGTTGCTCGCCCGGGCGGAATTCGCCGCCAAGGGCCGGGGCCTGGCCGACGCGGCCGCCCTGGAGGAGAGGATCGGGGCGAACGAAGGCGACCTGGAGGCGCGGCTGCAACTGGCCACGCTGCTGGCGGCCCAGCAGCGCTACCAGCCGGCGCTGGACCAGTTGCTGGAGATCATCCGGCGCGACCGTGGCTTCGGCGACGACATCGGGCGCAAGACCCTCCTTTCGGTGTTCGACCTGATGGGCGGCCAGGGGGAACTGGTGGCCAAGTACCGGAGGCTGCTGGCCAGCGCACTGCACTGAAACGGCTTGTTCGGCCCCAATAATCCAATCCGCATACCCCGCGAACAGCCCCCCTGTCCGCACCCGCTTCCGCACAAGTGGAGAAAGCCCATGGGCGATGCCGACAACCTTCTGGCCAGACTGCAGGACCTGTGCGGCCTTCCCCAGTCTCAGGGCAGCCTGGACCAGGACCTCTATCAGATCGCGGCCCAGGCGGCCAAGATCCTGCACGCCGACAATTGCTCCGTCATGCTGTTGAACGAGGGGGAATTCGAGGAGCTGCGCCTTCGGGTGTGCGCCAGTTTCGGCCCCCTCCCGCCCAAGGCGTTCCAGCAGGAGGTGAGCAAGGGAGAGGGGATTTCCGGCCACGTGCTCGCCAGCGGCAAGTCGCTGCTGGTGGAGGACATCGAGAAATCCCCATTCGCCAAGGCGGCGCGGCGCCCCGACGACCCGCGCAAGAGCATGATCGCCTCCCCCCTCACGATCAACGGCAACATCATCGGCGTGATCAACGTGAGCGGGCCCAAGCGCCGAGAGCGCTTCACCCTGGACGACCTCAACCTGCTGGATATCGTGGCCCTGTTCGCGGGCAAGTCGATTCAGGTGATCCAGTTGCAGAATGTGCTGAATTCGCGCTTCGCCCAGATTGCCCTGGCCCAGGGCGCGGACCAGACCCTCGGCCAGGTGGTGGTGGGGGCGGCCCATAATCCGGACAAACTCGCCAAGATCCTGGCGAAATCCTTCTACCGGGAGATGACCAAGGCGGGGTTCGGCTCCAACCAGATCATCGGCGCCGCCTCGGAGATCATCTCGGAACTCAGCAAGGGCCTGCAGAAGCACCGCAAGCGGCTGGATCGCCGTTAGCGGGCGCGATGCCGCAGATACTGGACCATCCCCGGCATCACCGAAAGCACGATGATGGCGAGAATGACCAGGGTCAGGTTCTGCTTGACCAGGGGCAGATTGCCGAACTGATAACCGGCCAGCACGAACGCCCCCACCCACAGCACCCCGCCCGCGACGTTGAAGGCAAGGAAGCGCGGATAGGCCATGCGCCCGATGCCGGCCACGAACGGCGCGAAGGTGCGAATGATGGGAATGAAGCGGGCGATGATGACGGTCTTGCCGCCGTGCCGCTCATAGAAGCGATGGGTGCGCTCCAGGTACTCCCGCTTGAAGAAGCGGGCCTCCGGGGCGCAAAATACCCGCGGCCCGACCCGGCTGCCGATCCAGTAGTTGACGGAATCCCCGAGCACCGCGGCGACGGCGAGGAGGGCGAACAGCCAGCCCGCGTCCATCCCCCCGGCGGCGGCCAGGGTGCCGGCCACGAACAGCAGCGAATCCCCCGGCAGGAAGGGGGTGACCACCAGGCCGGTCTCGCAGAACACGATGACGAACAGGATGCCGTACACCCAGGCCCCGTAGTTCTGGACCACCCAGGCCAGGTGCCGGTCCACGTGCAGCAGCAGGTCGATGAGATAGCCGATCAGTTCCAAGGTCTCGCCCTTTTCGTCCCGGGCTACGCCGCCGGCGGCGACGTCACGGGGCGCTCTCCGCCGGCTTCTTCTCGGCCCGCGCGAAATCCTCGCGGGAGATGCCCAGCCACATCACGATGGGGCTGGCAACCAGCACCGAGGAATAGGTGCCCACCACGATGCCGATGGTCAGGGCCAGGGCAAAGTAGAACAGGATCTCCCCGCCCAGGAACAGCATGGAAAACACCATCAACTGGGTGGTGACGTGGGTCATAATGGTGCGCGACAGGGTGCGGGTGATGGCGTTGTCGATGACTTCCGGCACCGAGCCCTTGCGCATCTTGCGGAAATTTTCCCGGATCCGGTCGTACACCACCACCGTGTCGTTCACCGAATAGCCCAGGATGGCCAGTACGGCGGCCAGCACGGTAAGCGTAAACTCCCAGTGGAAAAAGGCGAACAGTCCGAGGATGATCACCACGTCGTGGGCGGTGGCGACGATAGCCCCCACCGCGAAGCGCCATTCAAAGCGGATCGCCAGATACAGCATGATGCCGATGGACACCACCAGCAGGGCCAGCGCACCGTTGTTGAACAGCTCCTGCCCCACCTGCGGCCCGACGAATTCCACCCGCCGCAAATGGACGCCGCTGTCGGATGCGCGCAGCACGGCAAGCACCTGGTCGCTCACCTTGGCGCTGCTCACCCCCGCGCGCACCGGCAGCCGCAGCAGAACGTCCTGGGCCGTCCCGAAGACCTGCACCGTGGCATCCGTGTAGTGCGATTTCTCCAGGGTGGCGCGGACTTGGTGCACATCGGCGGCATGAGTGTAATGGAGTTCCATGACGGTGCCGCCGGTAAAATCCACCCCCAGGTTGAGGCCCTTCACCACCAGAAAGAATACCGCGGCGATGAAGGTCAGCGCGGACACCACTGACGTCACCCTGGCGTAGCGCATGAACGGGATGTCGTGCTTGATCCTGAAAAATTCCATAATGCCTTTCCTGGTTGATGCCGTTCAGACGGGCGTGACTAGATCGCCAGGCGCTCCAGCTTGCGCTGCCTGCCGTAGATCAAATTGACCGCCGCCCGCGCCACCATGACCGCGCTGAACATGGAGGTCAGTATCCCGATGCAGAGGGTCACGGCAAAGCCGCGCACCGGCCCAGAGCCCAGCCAGAACATGGCGATGCCGGCGATCAGCGTGGTGATGTTGGAGTCCAGAATGGTATCGAAGGCGCGGTCGAAGCCGGCGTGGATCGCCGCCTGGGGCGAATTGCCGTTGCGCAGTTCCTCCCGTATCCGTTCGAAGATCAGCACGTTGGCGTCGATGGCCATGCCCACGGTGAGGGCGATACCCGCGATGCCGGGCAGGGTGAGGGTGGCCTGCAGCATGGACAGGATCGCCACCAGCAGCAGTATGTTGACCCCCAGCGCCAGGCTGGAGATCAGCCCGAACACCCGGTAGTAGACCACCATGAACACGGCAATGGCGGCAAAGCCGATCAAGGTGGAGTCGAAGCCCTTCTTGATGTTCTCCGCCCCCAGGCTCGGCCCCACGGTGCGCTCCTCGACGATGTTCATCGGGGCCGCCAGCGCCCCCGCCCGCAACAGCAAGGCGATATCGCTCGCCTCCTGGGTGTTCATCATGCCGCTGATCTGCACCCGCCCGCCGCCGATCTCCTCGCGGATCACCGGAGCTGTAATGACCTCGGCCTTACCCTTTTCGACCAGCAGGATGGCCATGCGCTTGCCCACGTTTTCCCGGGTTACCTGCTTGAAGATGCGCGCACCGCGGCCGTCCAGGCTGACGTGCACCGCCGGCTGGCCGGTTTGCCCGTCGAAGCCGGGGGAGGCATCGGTAATGTAATCGCCCGTGAGCACCACGGTCTTCCTCACCAGCACGGGGGTGCCGTTGCGCTCACGGTACAGTTCGTCGCCGTAGGGAACCTGGCCGGCAAGGGCCGCCTGCATGGAAGCGGCGTCGCTATGCTCCTCGTCCACCATGTGGATCTCCAGGGTAGCGGTGCGCCCGAGGATTTCCTTGGCCTTGGCGGTGTCCTGCACGCCGGGGAGCTGGACCACGATGCGGTCGGCGCCCTGCTGCTGGATAATGGGCTCCGCCACCCCCAGCTCGTTCACCCGGTTGCGCAGGGTAGTGATGTTCTGCTGCACCGCCAACTCCTGTATATGCCGTTGCGCCTCGGTCTTCAGGGTCGCCGTCAGCCCATACTCGCCGCCAGCCGTGTCTTCCTTGAGCAGCAGGTCGCCGAACACCTTCTGGATCTCGGCTTCGCCCTTGCTCAGGGTGTCGGCATCACGAAATTTCACCACCAGCGACTGCCCCACCCGGTTGATCCCGGCGTAGCGGATGTCCTTTTCCCGCAAGGTGCTGCGGATATCGTTGTAGTAGCGGTCGATCGCCTTGTCGATGGCGGCCTTCATGTCCACCTGCAGCAGGAAGTGCACCCCGCCCCGCAAATCCAGGCCCAGATACATGGGCAAGGCGCCGATATCGGTCAGCCAGGCCGGCGATCGGGACAGCAGGTTAAGCGCCACCACGTAGCCGCTCCCGAGCTTGGCCTGAAGCAGGTCCTTGGCCTTGAGCTGGGTGTCGGTGTCGGCAAAGCGCACCTTGATGCTGCCCGCCTCGAGCAGCACCCCCTGGTACGGGATCTTCGCCTCCTGCAGCACCTGCTCCACTTGGCCAAGCGCTGCCTGGTCGATCTTGGTCACGCCCTGCGCAGACGATATCTGCACCGCAGGCGTCTCGCCGTAGAAATTCGGCAGGGAATACAGGAGCCCGATCAGCAGCGCCATGGCGATCAGGATGTATTTCCACAGGGGATAACGGTTCATGGCCAGCTTCTTTCTCTTATTTCGCGAATCCGGGGCGCCCGTGCACCGACGCCTTACTCACAACCTTGGGCGTCCGCCGCGGGATTTAGGAACCGATGCCCTTGATGGTGCCTTTGGGCAGCAGCGTCTGCACCGCCGGCTTCTGCACGTGAATAACCGTGTTGTCCGCCACTTCCAGGCTGACGTAGTTCTCGGTGACCTTGACGACTTTTCCCAGGGTGCCTCCCGTGGTCACCACCTCGTCGCCTTTCTGCAGCGCGGTCAACATGTTGCGCTGATCCTTGGCGCGCTTCATTTGCGGCCGGATCAGCATGAAGTAGAACACCACGAAGATGACGATGAGCGGCAGGAAGTTTTTAATCTCTTGACTGATAAACACCCTATTCCTCCAATTGAAAGTGGCGCCATGCTAAAGGCCGCGGGTTGCAGGCTGATGAATCGTCGGTCCGGAACCAGTAAAAAAGCGTTATTTTAGCACGATGCCCGCCGTGCTTGGCCAAACTCCTCCACAAAATCCGCGAGCCCGCCCGCCTCGATGGCTTGACGCAGCCCCCGCATCAATTCCTGATAGTAGAACAGGTTGTGGATGGTGTTGAGGCGCGCCCCCAGGATCTCGCCCACCCGGTGCAGATGGTGCAGGTAGGCGCGGCTGAAGTGGCGGCAGGTATAGCAGCCGCAGGCATCGTCCAGGGGACGGGTATCCAGCCGGTACCGGGCGTTCTTGATCCGGACCGTGCCGAAGCGGGTGAACAGCCAGCCGTTGCGGGCGTTGCGGGTGGGCAGCACGCAATCGAACATGTCGATGCCCCGGGCCACCGCCTGAACGATGTCCTCCGGGGTGCCCACCCCCATCAGGTAGCGCGGCCTGTCCCGGGGCAACTGCGGCGCGGTATGGGACAGGATGCGCAGCATGTCGGCCTTCGGCTCCCCCACGGAAAGGCCGCCGATGGCGTAGCCGTCGAAGCCGATATCCACCAGCCCCCGCAGCGACTCGTCCCGCAGGACCTCGAACATCCCCCCCTGGACGATGCCGAACAGGGCGTTGGGGTTGCCCTCGTGGGCCCGCTTGGAACGTTCCGCCCAACGCAGGGAAAGGCGCATGGAGTCGGCGGCCTGGTCTGCGGTCGCCGGATGCGGCGTGCACTCGTCGAAGATCATCGCGATGTCGGAATTCAGCACCCGCTGAATCCGCATCGACTCCTCCGGGGTAAGAAAACAGCGGTCGCCGTTCACCGGCGAGCGGAACTTCACCCCCTCCTCGGTGATCTTGCGCAGCGCCCCCAGGCTGAACACCTGGAAGCCGCCGGAGTCGGTCAGGATCGGCCCGTCCCAGCCCATGAAACGGTGCAGCCCGCCGTGGGCCTCGATCACCTCCAGTCCCGGCCGCAGCCACAGGTGGAAGGTGTTGCCCAGCACGATCTGCGCCCCGATCTCCTTCAGCTCGACGGGCGACATCGCCTTCACCGAACCGTAAGTGCCGACCGGCATGAAGGCCGGCGTTTCCAGCGCGCCGTGGGCCAGGGAAAGGATGCCGCGGCGGGCAAGGCCGTCAGTGGCGTGTACGGTAAATTGCATGATCCGTTCCCCGCCTAAAGGCGGGAACATCCTCTCACAGAATACCAGCGGAGTGCGACAAGGAGGGCAACGATCCCTGCCCAGATCACGCGCGGTCGGACCGAGCGGATTTCGCGGCTAACCGCAACGAGTTTGATATGATAGCACAGGCCATAGGGCATAACCTCGGCGCCCGGCCTGTCGGTACTTCTCGCCGGTTATTAACCCGGCCCAATAATTCCGTCGCTCCCGCGAAGGCGGGAGCCCAGTAAAACCGGCTGGATTCCCGCCTTCGCGGGAATGATGACACCAAGGAATTTAAGGGCCACCTTAATATACAGAGCCTGGAGGGGATTCCAAACGTGATGCCCCCGCACTTCACGACAAGAGACTGGTTTCTCCTCGCACCGTCGATTATATCGCCAGTAATGCAGTCCGACTCTTTATCACTGTTCAAACGCTTACCGTATGCGAGGATCACCCCCGCGGTCTTCGGATGCGATTGACATGTGTATGTAGTTCCAATGGGAGCAGCCGTCGCAATGGCAAAGAAAAATATCCTGACCAAAGGCAAGAAGGAAAAGGCGGACCGGCTAGTAGTACGTTCCATCAATAACATTACATATTGATATATAATGGCCGTGGTTTTTGTGCAACTCTTAACGGGGGCGACCATGGCGGGAAAGACGAAACGTGCGGCACTGGTGTTGACGGAGGATC